>JAEZWL010000097.1 GCA_023420245.1 Bacillota bacterium
GATTTATCCTTAAACTGTGTCATGCGCTGCAGCTCGCCGAACTGCGTGTAGCAGTTCAAAATCCAGGCAAGCTGTGCGTGTGTGTTTACGTGGCTCTGGATAAAGAACAGGCTTTTGTCGGGGTCGATTCCGCAGGCAAGCAGAAGGGCGTAAGCCTCCAGTGTGTTGCGGCGGAATTTTGCCGGGTCCTGACGCACGGTAATGGTGTGCAGGTCTGCCAGCGCGTAGATGCAGTCATATTCATCCTGCAGGCTGATCCAGTTTTTCAGGGCGCCGAGGTAATTGCCCAAAGTAATCGTGCCGCTGGGCTGAATTGCGCTGAAAATAACCTTTTTTTGTTCGGTTGCTGCTTCCATGATAATCCTCCATGAAGTTCCTGTGCGTATTTGCAGGTAGTATATCCGTATTATTTTATCATATCGTTTGCCAGTTCGCCGAGAATCTGAATTCCTCTTACAAGCTGCTCGTCTGTTGGAGTGCTGAAGTTGATTCGGAAGGACTGGCAAGGCTGGGTTTCATCCGTCAAAAACGCGTTACCGGGTACGACGCATACCTTGCGTAGCACGGCCTGTTTACAGAAATCGGTCATATCCACGCCGTCCGGCAGGGTGCACCAGAGAAACAGTCCGCCCTCGATCGGGTGATACGTAATTTTTGGCGCAAGGTACTGATCCAGCGCATCTGTCGCAATTTTGGTTTTCCTTTTATAGATTTCGCGGAGCTGCTTCAAATGCGCTTCAAAGTCGTACTTCGCCATAAACTCACTGCAAATCATCTGCGACCAGATATTGGTGTGGACGTCCTCACCCTGTTTGCAGACGATCATTTTTTGCAGAATTTCCTTCGGTGCAATCGCGTAGCCCACGCGCATACCAGGGGAAATGACCTTGGAGAAGCTGCCCGCATAAATTACTAGACCATCCTCGTCAAGCGACTTGACCGCCTCGATGTGTTCCCCCTGAAAGCGCAGGTCGCCGTATGGATTGTCTTCGATTATCAAAACCTGATATTTTTTCGCCAGCGCGTAAAGCTGTTTGCGTTTTTCCCAGCTCATCGTGATTCCCGCAGGATTCTGAAAGTTTGGAATGGTATAGATACGCCTGACGTTTTTCTCTTCCGCCAGCGCTTTTTCCAGCTCCGCCATATTCATTCCGTCCGCTTCCATCTCAATACCGCGCAGGCGCGCGCTGTAGGAGCGGAAGGTATTCAGGGAGCCGATGAAGCTTGGTGCCTCGCAGAGCACCACGTCACCCTCGTTAAGCAGGGATTTTGTGGCAAGGTCCATGATCTGCTGGGCGCCGCTGGTAATCAGAATATTATCGAAATCACGGCCGATATGATGCTTCCTTTTCATATATGCGGTGAGCTGATCTCTTAAAGGCTGGTAGCCCTCGGTAACGCTGTATTGGAGCGCGTCAATCGGACGTTCCGCAAAGAGCCTTGCGGATATTTCAGCGATTTCCTTTGCCGGAAAAGCCTCCGGAGCCGGGTTGCCCGCAGAAAGCGAAATTACGCTAGGGTCCGAGGCGTATTTGAAGATTTCTCTGATTGCAGACGGTTTTAATTTTTGAACTCGATCGGAAAATGAATAGTCCATCCTGACGTCCTCCAGTTTTCACAATATTAGTATTATTTTACCACAGATATCCGCCTGTGACTACAGATAACCTATCAAAATTGCAAAATACTTATAATCTGATTGAATTTTCCAAAATATTACAACACGTTATGACAATACCGTCCATATACCAATAGTATAATAAAATTTAGTAAATATTGGACAAGTTACCAAATAATGTATGGCGGTGATTGAAATGATAAAGGCAAATACGAGGCGGGTCAGTTTTCTGGAGGCGGCTGCCGCGCCAACGAAGGCGATTGCAAGGCAGCTGGTCTTTTTTGCTCTGGGCATGCTCTGTGCCCGAAGTGTGGTTTTTGGGAAATATGCGCCGTTCGGCGTGGCGGCGGTGGCGGCTGCGCCGTATTCTTCTCTGCTGAGCGTTCTGCTGGGCAGTGCCGTAGGATATCTTCTCCCCTCGCAAACGGTTGTACCTGTGCATTATATTGCCGGAATTCTGGCGGCGGCAGCAATCCGCTGGACGTTAAGCGATCTGGTCAAGCTTAAGATTCACCCGGGATTTGCGCCGGTTACCGCGTTTTTGCCGGTAATGGCAACGGGTCTGTCCATCATATTCGTAAACGGGTCAACCTCCACGACGGTGGCGATGTATGTGGCGGAATCGTTTCTGGCGGCGGGCGTCGCTTATTTCTTTGCAAGATCAGCCGCAATATCAGAGGCTGGGAAAAAAATCGGCGAAATGAGCGCGCAGGAAATCGCCTGCTCGGCAATGACGGCCTGTGTGGTTTTGCTGTCGCTTTCCAATCTGAATATTGGCGCGATTTCGCTGGGGCGTGTTCTGGCGGTGGTCGCGATTTTGCTTGCCGCCCGGTATGGCGGGGTGTCCGGCGGCAGTGTTGCCGGCATCGCTTCCGGCATCGTATTCAGCCTTTCCACTGCCGGTGTAAACTATCTTTCCGGCGCTTATGCGCTCGGCGGAATGATGGCGGGGGTCTTTTCTCCGGTCGGGCGTTTGGCTTCTGTAGCGGCTTTCATCATCTCCAACGCGGTGGCTTCGCTTCAGGTCGGCAACCAATCCGCTGTAGTGAACGGTTTGTACGAAGTGATGATCGCGACAGTGGTCTATATGCTTCTGCCTTCCAAGATCTGTACGCCGCTGATCGGGATGTTTTCCCGCAGTGACGATACCGCGCGTACCGATGGGCTCCGGCGCGCCGTTATTATGAAGCTGGATTACGCGGCCAAGGCGCTCGGAAGCGTCTCCGAGTCGGTCGAGGAGGTATCCAAAAAGCTTTCGATCACCTGTGCCCCGGATATTAACGGTGTGTATAAAAAGACAATGGATGAGGTTTGTTGCAGCTGCGGTCTGAAGGTTTATTGCTGGGAACGGAACTACGGCGACAGCATGAACGCATTTAATGATCTTACGGACAAGCTCCGCAGCCAGGGAAGCGTAGAACGCGGCGATTTCAGCGCCCAGTTTTCATCCCATTGCAGCCGCCTTACCGACCTGATGAATTCACTGAACCGAAATTATAATGAGTTTATGATTCGGGACGCGGCGGAGAGCCGCGCGCAGCAGGTGAGAAGCGTGGTCTCCGACCAGTTTGTCACCACAAGCAATATGCTGGAGGAAATGGCAAGCGAGCTGGAGCTTTATGAGCGGTTTGATTTTGCGTCCGCGCAGAAAATCAGCGAGGTTTTGCGGGATGCCGGAATCATGGCAATTGACGTCAGCTGCCGCACCGACCGTTATAACCGGATGTCGGTGGAAATTGTAACGGCGACCATTGAGGGCACGCGACTGAACCGCGCGGAGCTGACCGCCCAGATTTCCCGCGCCTGCGGCAGGATGTTTCAGCAGCCCTGTATCAGTACGGTAAAAGGCAAATGCCGCCTGCAAATGAGCGAGCTGCCGCTTTACCGGGTGCAGACCGGCTGTGCGCAGCACTCCTGCGGCAACGCCCAGTTCTGCGGCGACAGCTGGGAATGCTTCACTGACGGAAACGGCAGGCAGGTGGCAATCATCAGCGACGGAATGGGCAGCGGGGGACGCGCCGCGGTCGACGGCGCGATGGCGAGCGGAATTCTTTCGCGGCTGGTCAAGGCCGGAATCGGGTTTGACGCGGCACTGCGGATTGTGAATTCTGCGCTGCTGGTCAAATCCAGCGATGAATCTCTTGCGACAATCGATCTCGTTACCCTGGATTTGTTCAGCGGCTACTCAGAGTTTATGAAGGCGGGTGCGCCGATCAGCATTTTGCGAAAGCACGGCAGAGCCTTCCGGGTGGATGCGCCGAGCCTGCCGATTGGGATTTTAAATGATATCCATTTTAATAAATATAATGATTATCTTGAGGACGGCGACCTGCTGGTGCTTCTTTCCGACGGTGCGCTGTCTTCGGGGGATGAGTGGATTTGTGACGAAATGGAAAAATGGGACGGTCAGGTGCCGCAGGAGCTGGCGGAAACGATTGTATCCGAGGCAATTGCACGCCGGGACGACGGCCATGATGATGATATCACCGCGCTGGTGCTGAAAATCATGAAGCGCGAGTAACCACAACACGCCCAGCCTTTCAAAATATACACGGGATGTCCTCCCTGTCAGCAGCCCCGCCCCGGCGGGGTTCAAGCTGACGATAAAATCGTATCGTCCCTGATTTGCACAGTCTATCAGTTTGCCTGCAACCTGAACCCCGCTTCGGCGGGGTTATTCATTGAAAAGAATTCACTTGATTCTCAGTGAATTTGGATGTAAGATGATGGTACTTCAAGAAGAATTTAAAGGAGGTTATGGCTATGTCAATCAGAGGAATTAGTTCATCGGCTGTGCTTTTCGTTTTGGTTTCAGCTGTCCTTTTGGGTTGTTCCAAACCGCCGGCAGAAAGCTCCTCGTCCGGTTTTGCCAGCGGGCAGACTTCCGCCGTGTCCTCTTCTATGGCATCCATCGCACCGCCTGCTTACGCCGCGCAGCCATCCTCTGCCGCCGTGCAGGAGGACCCTGTAAAAGCCCTGTTGCTTACCATTCAGAAGGAAGCGCAGCAGGGAAGGGTAATTAACTGCGAATTCCCCGTAGAAAAAACATGCATCGAAGATGTTCAGAAGAAATGGGGGCAGGAGGGGCAGTCGGAATATGTTGCCGCGGCGAAGGGTATTTACGCGGCGTATCCCAAAAAAGGCATGGTTTTCGGCTACAATAAAGGCTCCCAGATTTTTGAGGTCCGTACCTTTGACAGCCAGTTGAAAAGCATTCCCATGTCAAAAGTTATTGAAGTGTTCGGAAAGCCCGCGCACGATGTGAAGAATGATAAAGAAGAGATTCTCGGTTATGTTATAAACGAAAAGTATAAGATTTTATTTGTGTTCCCTAAAACGGACGCAAAGGACTTGGCACTTGACCATTACTCAGTTTTTTACCCGCAGGGCACGGTTAATTACATGGCCGACGACCCCGGCAGGGAATGGTAACAAATAATCGCATATCAGCAAAAATCCTCCGGCTCAGCCGGAGGATTTCTTCATGTTATTTCAAACAGAGTTTCCGCGTTGCGGCGGGTAGCTTGCAGAACAGCCTGAACGGTGATTCCGCGAATCTCCGCTACCTTTGCCGCGGTATAGGCAATCAGGGTGGAATCGTTGCGCTTGCCTCGATACGGCACGGGCGCCATATAGGGGCAGTCGGTTTCCATGAGCATTCGCTCCAGCGGGATGGATGCCGCGACCTCAACCGGCACGCGCGCGTTTTTAAACGTCACCGCGCCGCCCAGCCCGACGTACATTCCCAGATGAACTATTTCTGCCGCCATCTCCGCGCTGCCGGAAAAGCAGTGCACGACACCGGCAGGCTTTAGCCTGCGCAGAATTTCCATCGTGTCGCCGTGCGCGTCGCGGTCATGGACGATAATCGGGAGGCGGTGCTCCTGCGCCAGAAGAATCTGCCGTTCAAAAAGCAGTTTTTGTAGATCCTTCGGCGCGTTGTCTTCAAAATGGTAATCAAGACCAATTTCTCCGACTGCGACCACCTTTTTCGCGGAAACGAGCATTTCGAGCTGTTGCACCGCATCCTCGGGGGCATCCTTTACACATTCCGGGTGGATTCCGACCGCCGCGTAAACATAGGGGTAACGTTCCGCCAACCGGATGGAAGTCCGGGAGGAGGCCAAGTCCGCCCCGCAGTTTACCACGTTGCAGATTCCCCTGCGCGGCAGCTCCTCCAACAGGCTTTGCCGGTCTTCGTCAAAAGCCTCGTCGTCGTAGTGCGCGTGAGAATCAAAGATATGGCTTTCCATGGCTATCGAACCTTGCTTCCGGCGGGAATGCCATCCACAAAGATTACTTTTACCTCATTTTCGCCCGCGTCCGCCGCAAGAATCATTCCCTGGCTTTCCACGCCGCAGAGCGTTGCGGGGTTCAGGTTGGATACCAGAATGACACTGTGTCCGATTAAATCCTCCGGCTTGTACCACTGCGCGATACCGGAAGCCACCGTGCGCCCGCCCATGCCGTCGTCGATGGTCAGCTTCAGCAGCTTTTTGGCACGCTTCACCGGTTCGCAGGCTGTGATTTTGCCGACGCGAAGGTCTACTCTGCAGAAATCGTCGATGCCGATCTGGGCGATTCCTTCAATTCTCTTTTCTTCCTCTGTCTCCTTGTCCGCCATCGGGTTCGGTATCAGCTGATTCAGCTCATCGATTTCTTTTTCCACATCAATGCGCGGGAACAGGGTTTCACCCTTTGTAATCACGGCGTCCGCAGAAAGCACGCCCCATTTCGCGGAGGATTCATAGGTCAGCTCTTCCGCCTTCGCGCCAAGCTGCGCCTGAATTTTCGGCGAGGTCTCCGGCATAAACGGGGTAATCAGAACGGAGACGATACGCAGGCTTTCGCACAGGTTGTAAATAACTGCCGCAAGGCGCGCTTTTTTGCTTTCGTCCTTGCCAAGCGCCCACGGCATGGTTTCGTCGATATATTTGTTGGTACGGGCGATCAGCTTCCAGATTTCTGTCAGCGCGGCGCTGAACTGGTAGCCGGCAATCGCGCCGTCGCATTTTTGGCGAAGCTCCAGAGCCATTCTGATCAGCTCGTCGTCGAGCGGGTCGCTCTCGCGTTCCGCAGGGATTTTTCCGCCGAAATATTTTTCCGCCATCGCGGTGGAGCGGGAAAGCAGATTGCCCAGATCGTTGGCGAGGTCGGAATTGATACGGCTGATGAGCGCTTCGTTGGTAAACAGACCGTCCGCGCCAAACGGAATTTCGCGCAGCAGAAAATACCGAATCGCGTCCACGCCGTAACGGTTACAGAGAATGTTCGGGTCAACCACGTTGCCCTTGGATTTGCTCATTTTGCTCCCGTCCCCGAACAGCAGCCAGCCGTGCCCGTAAACCTGCTTCGGCAGGGGGAGGTCAAGCGCCATCAGCATGGCGGGCCAGATGATGGTATGGAAACGCACGATTTCCTTGCCGACAAAATGAACGTCCGCAGGCCAGTATTTTTTGTAATCAGAGTCATTTTCCGAAGCAAAGCCAAGCGCGGTGATATAGTTGGTGAGCGCGTCAAGCCAGACATAAACGACATGCTTCGGGTCAAAATCGACCGGGATGCCCCAGGTGAAGCTGGTGCGCGAAACACAGAGGTCCTCAAGACCCTGCTTGATGAAATTGATCATCTCGTTTTTGCGGCTGTCCGGCTGAATGAAATCCGGCTGATCCTCATAGAGCTTGAGCAGACGGTCGGCGTATTTGGAAAGACGGAAGAAGTAAGCTTCTTCATTCGCTATTTTTACCTCCCTGCCGCAGTCGGGGCATTTGCCGTCCTTGAGCTGTGTTTCCGTCCAAAAGGCCTCGCACGGCGTACAGTACCAGCCCTCGTACTGTCCTTTATAGATTTCTCCCTTGTCATAGAGCTTCTTAAAAATCTTTTGAACCGCCTTCATGTGGTAGTCATCCGTGGTGCGGATAAAGCGGTCGTTGGAGATATTTAAAAGCTTCCATAAATCCTGAAAGCCGGCGACAATTTTATCCACATATTCCTTGGGGGTAACACCCTCTTTTTGCGCGTTTACCTCTATTTTCAGACCGTGCTCGTCCGTACCGGTCAAAAACATCACGTCGTACCCCTGCATTCGTTTGTAGCGGGCAATGGCGTCCGTCGCCACAGTGCAGTAGCTGTGACCGATGTGCGCCTTGCCGGAGGGGTAATAAATCGGGGTGGTGATGTAAAAAGTCTTCTTGTCCATTTTTGTACCTCCAGAGAATTCAGATAACCAAAGTTTAACTTATTCAGTATACCATTTAATATTGCATATTTAAAGATAGAAATACCATTCCTCACGTTTGAAACGGGAATATAACCCCGAAGGATGCGGCTTTCAACAAAATAGGAACCGGCAGGAAATAAATCCTGCCGGTTAGAAGGCTTAGCTTTGCGATTTTGGGGTCGCGTGACCTTATCGACGGGATGACCGAAAAAATCAATCCTCCCGGGAGCTTTATTGATTCAGAGAAGTAACGGTTTTACCGTTCTCATCCTCGTCGTAAAGGAACTCCCGCAGCAGCTTGCTGTTCTTTGTAAGGTTCGGTGTCAGCACGGCGCCGACTCCTTTTATCGTTTCATCCTGATAGGTTCCCTCGTTGGGTACATGCATGGTTTTCATCTGGTATTTGGAAACAGGTCCGGCGATGGAAGCCAGATAAAGCAGCTCGGGGTCGCTCAGGTTGGTTTTTACATGCGGAAGGTAATCATACATAATTTTGTTGACCTCCAGCGGATTGAGGGTTTTCAGCTTTTGTATCATCAGCTCCACAACCTCGCGCTGGCGGCCGGTGCGGCCGAAATCGCTGTCGGTTTCGCGGATTCTCGCGTAATACAGCGCCAGTCTGCCGTTCAGATGGTTTACGCCGGGCTTCAGGTGGCTGCCCATGTTCCGGTTTTCCGCGTCACAGAGCGCCTTGTTCATGTTGATATCCAGTCCGCCCATTTTATCAATGATCGTGGCGAAATTTTCGCTGTTGACCGAGATGTATTTATCGATGTTAACCCGGAAATTGTTTTCCAGCGTCTGCATGGTGAGGGAAGGTCCCCCGCGCGCAAAGGCGGCATTTAATTTGGATTTGCCTACCGTGGGAATTTCAAGGTAGGTGTCACGTAAAAAAGAAACAAGATGAAGTGTTTTTGTTTTATTATTAATCGAAATCAGCATATTGGTATCGGAACGTCCGTCGGAGCCGTCCTCGTTTTGATCAATTCCGATCAGCAGAATATTTGTCACGTCGCTGTCCGAAATTACCGTCCAGGCGGGTGCGGCGGAAGGCTGCTGAACATAGCTGGCGGTGTTGTCCTTTTCGGAACGGTCAAGCCTCGAAAACATAACGAAGGGGTAGATGACTATCCCCAGCGCGACGAATAAAATCAGGGAAAAGACAGCGATAAAAATTCTTTTAGCCCTGCCTCGTTTTTTTCGGGAGTATCGATTCTTGCCGCGCGCACCTCCCGACCTGGCACGGTTGCTGCTGCTGTATAAATCACGGTCCACGTAATTGTAGCGGTCAAAATCTTCGGGGTAATCCTCATTCCTGCGCGCGTTCTGCTGCCTGGAACGGGAACTGATATCACGGTTCGGGCGATTGCCGCCGTTTCTTTCGTTCATATTTCACCTCTGAGATACGGTTTACAAGTGTTTTTATTTTATTGCAAACAGACAGGGATGTCAATGCTTCCGTATGCCTGTAAAAATGAAACTTTTGTAACCGTGCGCAGCCCGGAGGGATGTGCGGAAAATTCAAATTGTGTTCATTGCAATTGATTCTCCGAATTGTTATAATGTTTGTACAGGAAAAAGTACGAGCCGCCAGGTGTGGCGGGTAAGGAAGGATTAAGCGGATGCAGAAGCAAACCAAACGCCGCGTTGACACAAAAACTCTGGTGGTACGCATTGTCGCGCTTCTTTGCGCGGTGCTGATTGCGGCATCGGTGCTGTTCGGCGTGTTTTTTATGTAACCTCGATATGGATTTCTCCGCCATTTTGCCTGAAAGCAGTTGCATTAACCCTATATCTGCGTTAAAATAATAGAAAGCTTTACTCATTTAATATAGTAAAATTTGAATAACGAATAAAGCATAGCCGCATCCGGGAATTCGCTCCGATGCGGCGTATTTTGATATGGAGGATGTGCGATGTTCTATCAAAAAGAGATCGAAACCATGCGCCGCAGTGATTTGGAAGCGCTGCAGCTCGCAAAGCTGAAAAAAATGGTCGACTATTGCTATAACAATGTGCCGTTTTACCATGATCGCCTCAGCGCCGTCGGAGTGACGGGCGATAAAATCAAAACGCTTTCGGATATTCAGTACATACCGCTTACCACAAAGGACGATGTGCGCGATCATTACCCGTTTGGGTTGCTGGCTCAGCCGATGAAAAAAATTGTGCGCATCCACGCGTCCTCCGGAACGACCGGAAAACCGACGGTAGGCGTTTATACCAAGGAAGATTTGGATACCTGGGCGGATATCGTGGCCCGCGTTGCGGTTGCGGGCGGAGTGACCGATGAAGACGTAATGCAGATTTCCTTCGGCTACGGTCTTTTTACGGGCGCTTTGGGGCTGCATTACGGGCTGGAGCGCGTCGGAGCGACCGTTATCCCGGCTTCCTCGGGCAACACGGCGAAGCAGCTTTTGATGTACCGTGATTTCGGCGTGACCGGAATTGTCGCCACGCCTTCTTATGCGTTGTATTTGGGCGAGATGATGAAGGAAGAGCCGGGTTACGCAAAGGAGAACTACAAGCTTCGCCTTGGTCTTTTGGGCAGCGAGGGCTGTACCCCGGAGATGCGCGATCAGATCGAGGGGAGCATGGGCATCTTTGTTACGGATAACTACGGGATGACGGAGCTGACAGGTCCGGGCGTTTCCGGGGAATGTAAGCTGCGCTGCGGCATGCATTTCGCTGAGGATCATTTTTTACCGGAGCTTATTCATCCGGAAACGCTGGAACGCAAAGCGCCGGAGGAAGCGGGCGAGCTGGTGGTTACCACGCTGTCGCGCACGGGGATGCCGATGCTCCGTTACCGGACGAAGGATATTACCAGAATTCACTACGAGCCGTGCGCCTGCGGGCGAACCCACGCGCGCATGGAAAAGGTGATGGGGCGCACCGATGATATGCTGATCATCAAGGGTGTTAACGTGTTTCCTTCCCAGATTGAAAGCGTACTGGTCGGGATGGAGCATATCGGTCCGCATTACCAGCTGGTGGTTCGGAAGAAAAATTATATGGATACCCTTGAGGTCAAGGTGGAACTGACCGGCGGCGAGCTGCTGGAAAGCTACGGCGAGCTGGAATTGCTGCAGCGAAAGATACACGACCGTATGAAGAGCGTTTTGGGTCTGGAAACCAGAATTACACTGGTTGAGCCGAAATCGCTGGAACGGTTTCATGGCAAGGCTAAAAGAGTGCTTGACCTGCGCAATGTGAAGGAGGAAACAGAATGAAAGAATTACTGCTGGGCAATGAGGCGGTAGCGCGCGGTCTTTATGAGGTCGGCGTGCGGGTCGTTTCCAGTTATCCGGGTACCCCGAGTACGGAGATAACGGAAGCCGCCGCCCAATATGACGAAATGTACTGTGAGTGGGCGCCGAACGAGAAGGTGGCGGCGGAGGTTGCCGCAGGCGCGTCGTTCGGAGGGGCACGCTCCTTCTGCGGCATGAAGCATGTCGGTCTGAATGTTGCCGCCGATCCGCTGTTTACCATGTCCTACATCGGCGTAAACGGCGGAATGGTATTCGGCGTCGCCGACGACCCTGGTCTGCATTCCTCTCAGAACGAGCAGGATTCCCGCAACTACGCCATCGCGGCAAAGCTGCCGATGCTGGAACCAGCCGATTCCGCGGAATGCCGCGATTTTACCAAACTGGCCTACGAGCTTTCCGAGCAGTTTGATACCCCGGTCATGCTTCGCCTGACCACACGCGTTTCGCATTCCCGCAGTGTTGTGGAGCTGGGCGAACGAAAAGAGCTGGAGCTGAAGCCCTATGAAAAGAATCCGTCGAAGAATATTATGCTTCCGGCATTTGCGAAGCCAAAGCACGCTGTGGTAGAGGAAAGAACACAAAAGCTGCTTGCGTGGGCGGAGCAAAGCGAGATTAACCGGATTGAGGACAATCACTCCAAAACGGGTGTAATTGCCGCCGGTTCCGTTTACCAGTATGCACGGGAAGCGCTCGGCGATACCGTTTCTTATCTTAAATTAGGCATGGTAAATCCGCTCCCGATTGAGTTAATCAAAAAATTTGCCGCCTGTGTCGATACGCTTTATGTGATTGAAGAGCTTGACGATATCATCGAAACGCACTGCCGCAAGAATGGAATTCAGGTGCTGGGCAAGGATGTATTTCCGCGCTGCGGCGAATTTTCCCAGAATGTTATCCGCAAATGCATGCTGCACGAGGAACCGGAAACCAAATCCGTCAAGGAAGCGGTTCCGGTGCGCCCGCCGGTTATGTGCTGCGGATGCCCGCATCGCGGTTTGTTCTACGCGCTGAAAAAGGCAGGGGTCTATGTGAGCGGTGACATCGGCTGCTACACGCTGGGCGCCTCTGCTCCTCTTAGCGCGATGGATACCTGCGTCTGTATGGGTGCTTCCGTTTCCGCGCTGCACGGCTATAACAAAGCGCGCGGCGCGCGGGCGGAAAAGAAGAGCGTCGCCGTCATCGGGGATTCCACCTTCATCCATTCCGGGATTACCGGTCTGATTGATATCGCCTATAACCGCAGCAATTCCGTTGTGGTGATTCTGGATAACTCTATTACCGGCATGACCGGGCACCAGCAGAATCCGACCACCGGTTATACCATTAAGGGCGACCCGACGAGCGCCGTGAACCTCGAGGCGCTCTGCCGCGCCGTCGGAATCGATCGCGTCCGTGTCTGCGACCCGTATCACTTAAAGGAAATTCAGACCGTGCTGAAGGAGGAGCTGGAGGCGGACGGTCCGTCCGTGATCATCAGCCGCCGTCCCTGTGCGCTGCTGAAATATGTAAAGCATAAGCCGCCGCTTTTTATTAACAACGATAAATGTATCGGCTGCAAGGCGTGTATGGGCATTGGCTGCCCGGCAATCAGCATGAAGAACGGCAAGGCGTCCATCGACCATACGCAGTGTGTCGGCTGCGGCGTCTGCGTAAGCCTTTGCGCGAAAGGCGCGATTACAGAACATGGGGCGAAAGCATGAGCGAAGGAAAGAGTGTGATTATCGTCGGCGTGGGCGGTCAGGGAACCCTGCTTGCCAGCCGTGTTCTTGGCAGCGCGATGCTGAGCCGCGGCGTAGATGTCAAGGTTTCCGAAGTGCACGGCATGAGCCAGCGCGGAGGTTCCGTTGTCACCTATGTCCGTTACGGGGATAAGGTTTATTCCCCTGTTATCGAGCAGGGCGAGGCAGATATCATTCTTGCATTTGAGGCGCTGGAGGCCGCGCGCTTCCTGCCGTGGCTCAAGCCCGGCGGAACCGTGGTTGTCAACACACAGCAGATCGACCCGATGCCCGTGATTACCGGAACCGCCGCGTATCCGCAGGATATTATCGGCGCGGTAAAAGAACAGGGCGTTAAGGTAGTCGCGTTTGACGCGCTCCGTCTGGCGGAGCAGGCAGGCTCTGTGAAAGCGGTCAATGTCGTATTGATCGGCGCGATGGCCAGCCGTCTTGAAGTTGATAAGGAAGTCTGGATTGATACCATCCGGGCGACCGTGCCTCCCAAGTTTATCGAAATGAACCGGAAGGCTTTTGAGCTCGGATACAACGCAAAAGAGCTCTGATCATATATTTCTGAGAAATTAAAGAACAGAAAAGGGAGTTGTTACGATGCAGGGCAATTATTTTGAGCCGGAGCTGGAATGTGCTTCGCGCGATGTGCTGCACTATATCCAGTCGAAAAAGCTGGTCGAAATGGTGGAGCGCTGCTACAACCATGTGCCGACCTACCGGAAACGGTTTGATGAAGCGGGGTTAAAGCCCGGCGATATCAAATCCATAGACGACATTTCCAAGCTTCCGTTTACCTACAAGGACGATTTGCGGGACAATTACCCGTTCGGGATGTTCGCCGTTCCAAAGGAGGAGCTGGTGCGGATTCACGCTTCCTCCGGCACGACCGGAAAACAAACGGTCGTCGGCTATACCAGGAACGATATTGACGTGTGGTCTCGCTGTGCCGCGCGCTGCATTGCGGCGGCGGGCGGAACCAAATCGGATTATATCCATATTTCCTACGGCTACGGGCTTTTCACCGGCGGCATGGGAATCCATTACGGCGCGGAAAAGCTGGGCGCCACGGCGATTCCGGTTTCTACCGGAAATACCAGCCGTCAGGTGCTGATCATGCAGGACTTCGGCTCCAATATTCTCTGCTGTACCCCTTCCTACGCCATGTATATCGGCGAGACCATCCGTGATATGGGCATCGACCCCAAAACGCTCCAGCTGCGCGCGGGCATCTTCGGCGCGGAGCCGTGGACGGAAGCAATGCGCAGGGAGATTGAACGCCTACTGGCGATTAAGGCGTTTGATATTTACGGTCTTTCTGAAATCGCGGGTCCCGGCGTCGCCAGCGAGTGCATGATGCAGAACGGAATGCACATTAATGAGGATATGTTCTACCCGGAGGTAATTAACCCGGATACCGGCGAACCCGTTCCGGACGGGGTGTTCGGCGAGCTGGTGTTCACCTGTATCGGCAAGGAGGCGCTCCCGCTTCTGCGCTACCGTACCAAGGATATCTGCAAGCTGGAACGCTCCACCTGCGAATGCGGGCGCACCTTTGTGCGCATGGCGAAGCCGCGCGGCAGAACAGACGATATGCTGATTATTCGCGGCATCAACGTATTTCCCTCCCAGATCGAAAGCGTTCTGCTCAATCTCGGGCTTGCGCCGAATTATCAGCTGGTTATCGACCGCGTGAATAATCTGGACTCGATGGAGGTTCAGGTTGAAATGAACGAGGAGATGTTCTCCGATACCGTCCGTGATCTGGAGAAGGTCAGCAATAAAATTTCTGCGGCTCTCCAGTCCACACTGAACGTGGTTGCAAAGGTTCGCTTGCTGGAGCCGAAATCCATTCCCCGTTCCGAAGGCAAGGCAAAAAGGGTCATTGATAATCGCAAAATATAATCGTATAATAATTTTAATACATAGCACCTATTATCTTTTCATCAATTAATATGGAACAGGGGAGGAATTACGATGCAAATTAAACAGCTGTCAATCTTTGTTGAGAATAAGTCCGGGCGCCTTGCGGAAATAACCGAGGCGCTTGCGGCGGCAAATATTGATATCCGGGCGATATCCGTAGCGGATACAAGCGATTTTGGAATTCTCCGCCTTATTGTAGATAAACCGGACGAAGCGGTGGACGCGCTCAAGCAGGCCGGTCTTACGGTTTCGCTCACCAACGTGATCGGAATGGGGATCGACGATAAACCGGGCGAGTTTTCCAAAGCGATGCGCGTGCTGGCCGATCACAGCATCGGAATCGAGTATATGTACGCGTTCATCAGCCGCGATAGGGGCAAAGCCTATACCATCCTCCGTGTGGAGGACAGCGCCGGAGCGGTGGAAGTCCTTGCCGCCAGCGGAATCAAGATTTTAGACCCGCAGGAAATTTACGGGATGTAATGAAACCGTGCAAAATTAAAACAGCCGCCTTACAGAAAACTTTCAGTAAGGCGGCTGTTTTGCTATTTAAGATTCAAATATCCGCGTATCTTGGAACACATTTCTTCCGCGTCGGCATTCACAACGTTGATGTTCCCATCGGTATTGTTTGCCCGGTCTCTGGCGTTGACCGCCTGCAGAGAATTGAGCTTTCCGTTGCTGTAAACCAGACGCCCCTGCGGCCCGCTTAATATAGTGTAGGTGTCGTCCGTATTATGCTTTGCGAAGATCAAAAACTCTTCCCCAGAGGTTAATAACGGATCGTCTGCTATTTCAATATGGGTATTGGAATTATTTGCCCCGGTCATAACGATGGTAACTTCCTGTCCGGCTGAGCTGTTATAAACCGGCTTCATTACGGAAGCGGTGTATTCCGTGAAGGGTATCTCCTGCTTTTCATATTCCGAAGCCTTTTTCTCAATGTGAACGATAGCAATCAAGTCACTGACCTTTGAAATTTCTTTAATATCCGCGTAATTATACGACCAGCTTGCATTTATATACTTCGTTTCCGGCGGCCTGTTCAGCCCAAATCCGGTTACGAAAGCGCAGGCCAATATAAAAACCGCCAGATAAACAGGAACATGTTTTTTGTATTTGTTCTTCATAATACCACACCTCCTAATAAATTGAGTTTACGCAATTCTATACTATTTCAGGTTATGTTTTAAAACATGATGATAAATCTCCTGTACTGTGAAGACAGTCCCTTTAATTTTATTTGAAGCGGATTTTAACAAATAGGGAATTCGGCTGAACTGGTTGTCGCTGTCATCAATCATATAAGTCCAGGTCGTTGTAGCGCCGCTTAAACCGTTGCCTTTCATATCGACTCCTTCCGCCGTAATACGGTATCGTTTCATGGCGGATAAGACATCGTTTCGAATATCTTGCATCATTTCCTCAAAAGCGGAAATCGCGATTCGGTGATATTCGTCAATCGGGTTTTTGCCGCCGATCAGAGTCAGATGGATTCCGTCCCGAACATGTTCCATCGATTCAAGATACTGCGCCCAGCGTAGGTTGATAAAATAAAGGGCGAGCTGCCGTTCTGCTTTCTCCACGCCGCCGACTCCCGCTGAGGCAACAAGAGTTTGGTAATACCCGGGGTCCTGTTTCTCTATTAGCATAAGCTGCTTTTCTTCCAGAAGAATAGAGTTCCGCAGGCTGGTGATCACTTTGCGCTGCTGCTCCTGAATGTAGGAGTATCTATCGAGCATATAGCGCGCTTCCGCGTCTTCTCCCTCCGTGTACTTCTGATATTTTCTGACCAGCTTTAAAACGCCTTGGTTGGTAATTGTCTGTTCGGAATTATTTTTTACTCTGGGGTCTTCCGTTATGGAATACTTCTTTAGCAAGGGGTCATCCAGACTGAGGAAAAGGCGGCTTTCGCCGGGATCTCCCTGTCTTCCGGCTCTGCCCCGGAGCTGATTGTCGATACGGACGCTCCGGTTCAATCCAGTTCCGATGACATACAGCCCGCCCGCCGCAAGTGCTTTTTCCCTGTCCAGCTCATTTGCGCCGCCAAGCTTAATATCGACGCCGCGACCCGCCATATTGGTGGAAATGGTTACCCGGTAGGGTTCACCTGCTTTTGCGATAAGCTCTGCTTCCTTCTCGTCGTTTTTCGCATTCAATACCGCGTGTGCAATCCCATCATCCGTCAGTAAGGAAGAAAGCCGCTCCGATTCTTTTACGCTCTGTGTACCAATCAGAACCGGCTGTCCGGTAAGATGAGCGCGTTTTATCTCCGACACGACGGCTTTGCTTTTTATCTCATTGGTGCGGAAAAGAACATCTTCGTGGTCAATTCTTATGCAGGGCTTATGGGGAGGAATTACGTCGATGCTGAGCCCGTAGGCGGAGCGGATTTCTTCCGTGGAGCTTTGTATGGTTCCTGTCATACCGCACAGGCTTTTGTACCGCAGCAGAAATTCCCGAAGCGTAATGGAATTGTAAATCATGGAGCTTCGGCTGAGACTCAGATTTTCTTTTGCCTCAACCGCGGTGTGGAGAACATCCGGATATCTGCGGTTTTCCGATATCCTGCCGGTTAATTCATCAATAATCAGAATCGAATTATTTTTCACGAGATAATCCTTATCCCGCAGCAGCAGGAATCTTGCCTGCAGCGCCGCATTTACCAGTGTAAGTACGTTGATATTTTCCTTCGCAAATAAATCTGTGATTTGCAGAAGGTGTTCGATACGGCGAATTCCCTCATCAGTCAGGTATGCCTGCTTTGCCGGAGGGTTCACTTCCACATCGGTGCCCTTGAGCCTGCTAACCGCATCACTGACGGAGACGGGAGAGGCGATGTCTTCCGGAACGGCTCCGGCGATTACCAGAGGGATTTTTGCGTCATCAATCAGAATCGAATCCGCTTCATCAACGATCGCACAGTCCTGTTCAAAATCCAAAAAGTCGGATTTATCCCGGCAGAGAAAATTTCGTAAAAAATCAAATCCTGCTTCTTTTGCCGAAACGTAGACAATCGAGCAGCGATAGATTTTATGACGTTCGGCTGCGGGGGTGGAGTGCTGCAAATAATCAGCGGGCAAGCCTAAGAATTCATAGATTGGTTTCGATAGCTGGCAATCCCGCTTTGCCAGATAATCGTTGAATACCAGCACATGCACTTTTCTGCCGACTAAGGTCAGCACCGACGCCGCAAGCACCGCTGCCAGCGTTTTTCCCTCTCCGGTTGGAAGCTCAGAGATATGGCCTGATAGCAATGAGACTGCGGTAGCGATTTGTGTGTCAAAAAGCCGATAACCGAGAGTACGGTATATTACTTCGCTGACCAGCGCAAGAGAAGGAATCCAGTCTTCTTCCTTCTGCGGTTCGAGCTTTTGCTTTTTCAAGAATTCGGCTTTGCCTTTTAATTCTCCGTCTGTTAGCTCATTGAGCGGAATTTGTTTTATCCTCGTGACGAAATCTGAGTACGCCAAGGAAGGCTGTTCTTTCTGAAACAGCCTGAAAATGGATTTATCCATATATAATACACTCCTGTTATTCATTTTCAGTCAGGTCAACAGGAGTGTTTATTCTAGCTTTTGTGTAAATAAAATTACATTGGTGCACGTTCCGGCAATTTCGCTGATTAGAACGAACACAGAAAGAAGAAAAAGAAGCACGGGCGGTAAAATTGTAATCGGAATAACGAGAATTACCAGAACAGCGGCTATTGCGTAGGCAGTAAAAAGCAAAAGCTGCACGATGTTCGACATGACTTCCGCCCTCCTTCTTTTAAGTTTAAAGGCTAAATTATAACAAATATACTAGATTTACTATTCAGGCCTAAGTCCTATTCCTTCCCTGCCTGAATAAAATCAATTCCGGCGCCGTAGGGGTGGAACACGATTCCGGTCACGCCCTTTGCGGACGCATAATAATGCTTTTGATAATAAAGGGGATAGAAAATGCCCTGCTGGTTCAGGTGTTTTTCTGCGTTGATATAAGCGGTGACCGCGTCGGAGCCGGTTTTGACCTGCGCGTCATTTAAAATTGCGTCAAATGCCGGGTCAATCAGGTGTGCCGGGTTACCCGTCGTCCCGCTCTTAAAAATGGACAGCGCGGCAAGCGGACTGCTGCCGTGAGGCTGAATGGGGCACAGGGCGATGTGAAAGGTACCGGCATTGATTCGCTGCGTCAGAGTGTTGTCATCCAACGGCTCTATATTAAAGTAATCGCTGAATTTTGTGTTCCAGCTGGCAATCATTTCGTTGACCATTAATTTCGCGTAGGCGTTATCGGGAATAATGACGCTTACGCTTTTCAATTCCTTGATTGAAAGCTCCGATAGCCCGGATTTCAGCATGTCAGCGGCGTTTTTATCCTCTTTCAGGTAGAACGGTCCCCCGGTAACCAAAGAAAGATAGTTATTACCTTCAAACGTAGTGGACGGGCTGATGAGGGAATCCGCTTTTGTAATGTCTTGCGGTAAATGCTTGAGCACGCCCGAGCGGCTGAAAGCCTGTAGAAACGCCTTACGCACGTTTAAACTCTTCATATAATCAGATCGCGTGTTAAAGCAAAGCCCCCAGGTCGTATCCTCAAAGGAAGTCAGCGTACCGCCCGATTCCCGCACCGCGTGGATTTTATCAGACGGAATTTCGATCGCATCCACCGCGCCGGAGGTAAGCGCCTTAATTGGGTTCGAGACGTCGGTACTGCTGCTTCCAATTGAGAATTTCACGTTGGATGGCAGCGGCTTTTTGTTGCCGGAATAGGTATCGGAACGAACAAGATTCAAGTATTTTCCATGATCCCAGCCGTATTTTCCATCAATTTTAAACGGACCGTTGCCAAGAAGATATTTGATTTCCAAACCGTAGCGACCGGAGGCGCCTTCAAAAAAGGTTTGATTGCAGGGCATAAAAACCGCGGAAGCAGTCAGAGAGGGGAAATCCGGATACGGGTAAGCAAGGCTTACCACTAAGGTTCGGTCATCCTTGGCTGAAACACCCAGCTGGCTTGCCGGCAGCTCCCCGGAATGAACCTCGGCTGCATTTTTGATGCAGAGCATGGGCGTACAGGTTTTTGAGCCGGTCGCGGGCAGAAGTGCACGCTGAAACGCGAACACAAAATCTGCTGCGGTCACGGGAGTTTTTTCTTTATTCGCCCATTTCGCGCCGCCGCGCAGGGTGAAGGTGAATTCCGTGGCATCCGGATTACTCTCCCATTTTTCGGCAACGCCGGGATAGGGCTTGTTGTCCGCACCTAACCGAGCCAGACCTTCATAAAGCGCTTCAATCGCGATTGTAGCGGAGCTGTCCTCGGCAATCTGCGGGTCGAGTGTTTTCGGTTCTGAGGCGAGATTAAAATTGATTTTTTTATCCGCGTTTTTCGCGGTTTTTTTCTCACAGGCGGTAAATGATAACAGTATAGTAAGGCAGAGCAGTACTGCCGTAATTTTTTTAAGCATTAGAGGAATCCCTCCCGGAATCTTATGTTGCAAAATCATTTTAACATCTTTTCGAGAGCAATGCAATTAGCTTTCAGTAGATACTGATTCCACCGGTATAAACATTATTTCTGCCGGACGTATTTATTATTTACATTCTATAGAGTATAATAAGAATACAAAATTTGGATAGGAGGCATGCAGTATGGCTAAAAACACAAAATTTTATCTTTGCAGGCATTGCGGCAACTTTGTAGGAATGATTCAGAACAGCGGAGTACCGATGATTTGCTGCGGCGAGCCGATGACAGAGCTGGTTCCAAACACCTCGGACGGCGCAGTCGAGAAGCATCTGCCGGTAATCAGCATTTCGGGAAACGAAGTCACCGTAAAAATTTCCAGTGTGGAGCACCCCATGACCGAGGCGCACTATATCCAGTGGATTTATCTCGAAACGAAAAACGGAGGTCAGCGTAAGACGCTTCAACCGGGGGACAAGCCGGAAGCTACCTTCCTCCTAAACGACGACGAGGCGGTTGCGGCTTATGCATACTGCAATCTTCACGGCCTGTGGGAAACAAAAATCGGATAACAGAAAAGCGGCGGCTCGGACCGA
>JAEZWL010000108.1 GCA_023420245.1 Bacillota bacterium
TCGCAGGTCAGTGCCGAGGTCATGAGAGATAGAGGGAGCATCAGAGGGAATCGAGTAATCGTCCAGCTCTTCCTGCTCCTGCGGCAAGGTGTCGGCGGAGTCGTTGTCCTCCTCCTCGTTCCCGAAAACATGGAACCCGTTCTTTTTTTTCGGGGCCTCCTCCGGGCTTTCTTCCTCCTGTGCTTCAAGAACGGCGGTCTCGGGGAACGGAATCGTTTCAGATTCCTGCTCTTCCTGTTCCGTTTCCTCCTCCTCCGGCTCCGGCTCATCCACAACGGGAGCTTTTACCGGCAGCTTGAATTCGAGGGTATTCTCCAGAATGATCGGCGGTTTAAACTCCGTGCTTTCGGGGTGAGGCATAGGGGGCAGGGGAATCAGTTCGGGGGGAGGCTCCGGTACGGCCTCCGGGTAAAACCTTGTCTCCGCGGTAAGTACCTCTGAAAGACCGCCTGCATCCACCATATGCATCGGCGCGCAGGTTAGCGTGCGGTAGCCGGAAATCATGCGGGGAACGGGTTTTACGGGAGGTTCCCTTCTTTGCGCCGGGGGAGGAATCTCCTCCTTTACCTGCTGCGGCGCGGGAACCGGCTCCTTTACCGGCTCTTCCGAATCCCGGCAGCGGATTTGCGGCGTAGCTCCGGGCGCGGGGGAGGCAGGCTGTAGGGGAGTGGGCTCCTGTACCGGCTCGCGGATAGGCTCCGGAATTTCCGGTTCGCGAAGGGGACCGGGCTGAATCTCCGGTCTCGGCTCGGGTTTGGTGGATGGCTCGGGTTCGGGGAGGATTGTCGGGTGAACCGGCTCCTTCGGAGGTTCTTCCGGGAGCGGTTCCGGCGTGCTTTCCAAAGCTGTTTCATACAGGGAAAAGATATCATCGTGCTCCACGCCCGCCCGGTGGATTGCCTGTTCCACGCGGTTTCGGCGGTCCCGGTGCATGTGTTCAAACTGTTCGGCGATTTCATCGTCGATAGAGTTGTCGTCTGAATTTTGGAACAAATAGGAAAAAACGGAATCGCCCTCCTGCTTTTTGGTGGTGCCGGAGCGCATCAGCGTCTTTTCATAGGCGTCGCGGTAATCCTCCAGCGTTTTGAGCTGAAGACCGTAGTAAACGTCCTCTTCCTCTTCAAATTCAGCAAATTTGCGTTTTCTGCGGTTAAACAGGGAAAACGGTTTTTTCTTTTTCTTTTCCGGCTGGGCGGTATCAACAGGGGGCGTGGGGGGAGTGTGGTCATCCAGCGCGCGCCTTGCCTGCTCCGCGATTTCGTCCGGCGCGGAGACTGCTTTGTTTATCCCGGCAGAAATTTTTTTCTCCGGTTCTTCTTTTATTTCGGCGGCCGCTTCCTGAGGGTCTCCCTTTTTCATGGTATGCGCTTCCGCCAAAATTTCGTCAATGGAAAAATCGCCCTGCGGATATTTATTCTTGTCGGCCATAAGATATCCGCTCCTGTGTTATTTTGTCTTAATACCACTGCGCTGGCGGAGAATTTCATAACAGATAATGCCACAAGCGACGGAAGCATTAAGCGAGTTTATTTTGCCCTTCATCGGCAGGGATATGATAAAATCACACTTTTCTTTTACCAGACGGCTTACGCCAAAGCCTTCGGAGCCGATCACTACAGCTGCCGGACCTGCGTAATCCACGCCGCACCAGTTCTCACCGTTCATTTCGGCGGCGTATAGCCATACCCCCCGTTTTTTCAGCTCGTCCACGGTCGAAGCGATGTTGGTCACCCGGGCGACCGGAACGTATTCCACCGCTCCCGCGCTGGCCTTGCCAACCGCGTAGGTCAAACCGACCGAGCGGCGTTTTGGGATGATGACGCCATGAGCTCCGGCGCATTCCGCCACCCGGAGCATCGCCCCCAGATTGTGTGGGTCCTCCAGCTCGTCCGCGATGATAATGAACGGCGGCTCGCCGCGTTCCTCTGCCAGCCGGAAAATATCGTCGACGGTCGCGTACTCCTTGACTGCCGCAACAGCGACTACGCCCTGATGGTTCGCGTTGCCGCACATAAAATCGAGCTTTTTTGAATCGGCTTCCTTAATCGCGATCTCCTTTTGCTTCGCCTTGGCAATCAGCGCGCTGATGCTGCCGGCGTGCGCCCCGCGCACCACGTACAGGCTGTCGATGGTTCGGCCGCTCCGCAGCGCTTCGGTTACCGCGTTTCTGCCGGCGATGATATCCTCGCCGCGCGTGTTCTTTTCGTTATCCATCTATGAATAAACTCCCTTGTTTTTATAAATTTATATATTTTATTATTATAACACAATTCCAATCGAATTAGGAAAATTTTTTCGAGAAATAAAACAAAATTATACAAATAGATATAATAAAATCGAATTACGTCCCCAAACAGGTTTTCTTTTTTGCCTATCAGCATTGACAGAAGCAGCGTCTTTTATATTAGGGCTGTGTTTAAAAACGCATGGGAATCTGCAAAAAATGCTGTCATTTGACGAAAAAAGGTCATTATACAGGCTGTATTTACACTGGTTAACATAAAACCGTGGAATACTCGAGGGTTTACGGTGGAAAACTCTGTGGAAAATGTTGATAAGTCGCGGCCACATCCCGTTTTCGATTTTCGGGGAAAATTTATGATAAATCTTTATGTAAACTGATGCTTTTCCATTTTCAAAACTTTCCGTATTCTAACCTTTACCTGACTGTGTTATAATAAAAAAATGAAACAGACAAATTCAGAGTGGTAAAAGGGGAAGCTATGGAGTATCGGAAAGAGGATTTTGATCTGGCGCAGACGCTGGAATGCGGGCAGTGCTTTCGCTGGGACCGGCAGGAAGACGGTTCCTACAAGGGCATTGTTTCCGGCAGGTGCCTGACGATTTCGGAATCAAATATCGGGCAGGTGCTGACGGACCCGTTCTGGAGCAATTACTTTGATTTTTCGCTGGATTACGGTAAAATCCGCGCGGAATTTGCCGCATTTGACCCGATTCTGGCGAAAGCGGCGGAATTTGCGCCCGGGATGCGGATTCTGAATCAGGAGCCGTGGGAGGCGCTTGCTTCGTTTATTCTGTCCCAAAATAATAATATTAAACGGATTAAGGGAATCGTGGCGCGGCTCTGCGAAGCGTTCGGCGACGAGACCGGCGGGGTTCGCTCGTTTCCGGACGCGAGAACACTCGCGGCTCTGGAGGAGGATGACCTCGGCGTTATCCGGAGCGGGTTCCGCGCAAAATACCTGCTGGACGCGGCCAGAAGGACCGCGTCGGGCGAAATTGATTTTCAGGAGCTGAGGCAGCTGCCTTTGGGGGAGGCGCGGGAGAAGCTGACGGCAATTTCCGGCGTGGGACCCAAGGTTGCCGACTGCGTTTTGCTTTACGGGCTTCACCGGCTGGAAGCGTTCCCGATGGATGTTTGGATGAAGCGCGCCATGGCGACGCTTTTCCCGGGAAAAGACCCGTCGTATTTCGGCCCCCGAGCGGGCATTGCTCAGCAGTACATCTTTCATTACAGCCGGAACAATCCGCAGCTGTTTTTGGAAAGCGGAAAATTATGCGGTTAGGCGCGGTGCGCTGCCTTTCCCCAATTTGACCAAAACCTGCCGGAAATCTGGGAACGGAATAACAATTTATCTGATTTTAAGATATATCCTTTTATTTATCCGTGATTTGCGCTATAATATAGATAATTATTATTTAGGAGGTCGACTACTCATGCCATTAGTGAATACCACTGAAATGTTTAAAAAGGCATATGCCGGCGGATATGCTGTCGGCGCGTTTAACGTGAACAACATGGAAATCGTTCAGGGCATTACCGAAGCCTGCGGGGAGCTGAAAGCTCCTGTTGTTCTTCAGGTTTCCGCCGGGGCTCGCAAATACGCGAACCACACCTACCTCACAAAGCTTGTTGAGGCCGCTGTGATCGAAAACCCGGACATCCCGATTGCGCTCCACCTTGACCACGGTTCATCCTTTGAGCTTTGCAAGGATTGCATCGACGGCGGCTTTACCTCCGTTATGTTCGACGGTTCCTCTAAGTCTTATGAGGACAACGTGGAAGAAGCACGCAAGGTTGCGGAATATGCCCATAAATATAATGTAACCGTAGAGGCGGAGCTCGGTCAGCTCGCCGGCATTGAGGACGCGGTCGCGGTCAACGCCGAAGACGCTTCCTTCACAGACCCGGCACAGGTTCAGGATTTTGTAACCAGAACCGGCGTGGATTCCCTTGCTATCGCAATCGGGACAAGCCACGGCGCTTACAAATTCAAGCCTGGTCAGAAGCCGCAGCTCCGTTTTGATATTCTCGAGGAAGTTTCCAAACGCCTTCCCGGCTTCCCGATCGTTCTGCACGGCGCTTCCTCCGTTATTCCGGAGTGTGTGCAGCTGATCAACCAGTACGGCGGCGAAATGCCGGATGCAATCGGCATTCCGGAGGAGATGCTCCGCGAGGCCGCGAAGCTGGCTGTCTGCAAGATCAACGTTGACTCCGACCTCCGTCTTGCCATGACTGCTTCCATCCGTGAATACATGGCGAAGAACCCGACCCACTTCGACCCAAGACAATACCTTGCGCCCGCCCGCACCGCAATCAAGGACATGGTTGCCCACAAGATTAACACGGTTCTCGGCTGCGCAGGCAAAGCCTGATTTTCCCTTATCAAGAATTTAGCCCGTCCGGTTCGCCGGACGGGCTTTTTGCGCATCGCTTAGATTTGATTGATCAGGGTGTTGAACAGGTCTTTGATTTCACCTTCATAGCTATTTGCTATAGTGTCGGCATATTTTCCTGCGGGATCATTGCCAAGAAATTGCTTTCTCAAAACGTAATCAAATTCTTTCATTTTGCTGTTAAAGTCGGATATCATATTTTCTTTGCTGCTGGTGTCAAGCCCGGAAAAAAGCCCATACAACTTTGGACATAATTCACCGTATGCGTTAAGGTACGGAGCGTCTTTCGGCTCGTGTCCATAAGCCGCAACGTTATTTTCACAGCTCTTGTCCATCAGTCTTTTAAATCCCTGTGCGAATTCATCTTTGAGATTTCCGTTAAGACTGTTTGCGAGGAGTCCCGCCGCTGCGTTTCGGATTCCTTTCTTCGCGAACTCCACGACACTGTCTGTTCCAAAACCGAAGTCATACACGCCTTTTTCCAGCTTATGCGATGTTTCACTCAACTGCTTTAGCTGTGTCACGGAGATGTTTTCTCCCCTGATAGAGAGTTTGTTCTTCAGAAAACTGTAGTCGGTACTTTCGCCGTTTTTTATTTTTGAAGCCAGCTCCCGCACAATTTTGTCAACAGAATCGCTCATTTCCTGATAATCTTCTTTGGTTGCCTTGTCTCCCAGAAACCATTGCATTGCAATATCAACGTAAACATCGTCCTGGGTCGGCCGATACTTAAACTCCTGAGAATCAGAAATGGTAGCGTATTGTTTCGCTGCCTCCATTAAAAAACTGTCGGAAAGATGAAAGAACTCACTGTTTGAGCCTAAAAAGTACGTGTTTTCACAGTATTCATTATAAGCCGCTTCCGTCCCGAACTCTCCCCAGTCCATTTTGGGAGTCCTATCGGGGTTGACACCTGTCATTCTGGGCACATCTTTGCCGACTGAAAAAGTCACATGACTAACCCACGCGCCATTGATATTTTCGAAACCAAAATAGGCCGAATTGTCTACAATATTCGGGTCGTCTTTTTTAGGTGCAGGATTCCAGAATATGTTACCGGTGTTTAACTTCGCTGCGTTTATTGCCGCGACAGACAAGTCCACCTGATCAAATTTGGTCAATGCTGACGAATCAATTTTTGCTTTTCTGTCATATTCAGGAACCGGCGCGGTGCGGTCCTTTAATTCACAGAAACCTTTTGAACCGCTGACCGCCGGCATTCCGTATAGCTGCATAGACGCTGCCTTCTTTCTCTATGACATAATTCTTGAGGTGATAAATATATGTTCGTCGTATACCGTTCCGAATCTTTCTGATTTTAAAATTAGTTGTACATAATTATCATAGCACATACCACTAACGCCACCATTTGCTCCGAGGCAAACGGGCGCCGTCATAGTTAAATGTGCTACTCCTCCAATCGGATATGCATCACCTTTCGTATAATACGGTTTCGCTGTTGGATTCCAATTTTTGTCATAAATTTCAGCAAAAATATAATCATAAGCAGCATTGGCCAGATATCCTGATGGAGAATAATAGGTGACAATCCACTCGAATTTTGAACTGCTTAGGAGAGCATATCTTTCTCCTCCTACTGTATAAGTTTGTATTGGTAAGGGTTGGCCATTCATTAATACCACATAATGAGCATAATATGCAAATCGTTCCGGTTTTATAATAAAATTATACGAAACAGGACTGAAATTCTGTTGGCTTAAGGCAGATATCCGCAAATAATTATGACCTGCTTGTATTTGATATGAATTTCCGTTGTTTGATTGCTTTACTAATTCAGAACCGTTGGCGCTATAAAATTCAAAATTCACGTTATTACTGATTGCTTTTTTGTTATTGCTTTCATCATATATAAACGAGTTAATTGAAATAGAAGTAAAGTCCATAGTATTTGGAATGTAAATATCATACCAATCATTGTCATATGGAGAATTAAGCACTGCACCACTCAAAGAATATTCGGTCGTATTTGCTTCAATATTATTAGAGTATTTCGTTGCAGTAAATGCGTTTTCATTTGGTTCAGAACTATCTGGTCCTAGTCCAATAGAAATATGAGCCGTAAACGTAGTTGCAGAATTAAGATATTGATTCGCATAAACACGTATATAATAAGTTTTTTCTACACTTGATCTATTTACAACCCCAACTGCATCTGGCACATTGCTTTTTGAATATGTTGAAACATCTACATTGACTAAATTATTTGATGAATCTAACTCATATAGCAGAAAATAGTAATTAGATGAATCTTTAATAGGTTCTTCTAATTGTGCTTGACATATCTGACCAGGCTGCAAACTAATAGGCCCAATATATGATGATTGGCCTTGGGACTGAAATGTGCCATTAACTGTAAAAGTCTGATAGGTTGAATCTTGCACCGAATTAGCTTGCAATGGAGGATTATCTAATTTATTATTCTTAATTGATATTGCGTCGGAAACCTCAAAATTATTAATTCCGGAATCAACAACCTTGTTGTTGGTTTTTATTTTTTTATTTTTAGTAATATCGCTTTGAGTATTATTCATATTTGAATGTAAATCAATAATTTTACCACTTGTTGAGGAAAGGTCAACAGGCTTAATAGAATTTGATTTTGAAAATGTTACCCCTGTTTTTTGGGATGCTATATTTGTTTTAGCTGAAACACTCGTTGATAAAGTGAGAACGAAAATAATTGCAACTGTTAAAGCAATCAATCTGTTTTTCAATTTATTTACTCCTTGTTTTAATTATAGATTTGTAAATAATCTTTTAGGCTTAATTCATCTGCATCGGAAACACCTCTTTTAGTTTATAATTATATTATCGTAATTTCTTATTAAAAATTAACAATAGGAATTAAATTAATTTAATAATTTGGCACTATGCATAAAAAAGTGAAGCTACTATTGTCAAGGACAATACAAAATTAAGCATTTAACCATTGTAATTATTGTAAAAATACGCTATAATTATCAGTAATTTGGTTGAACAATTGTATGGTTGTACCAATCAATCCGCGAAAGGAGTA
>JAEZWL010000130.1 GCA_023420245.1 Bacillota bacterium
TCCACCCGCTCTTCCATTTCTCCCTCAATGGTTCCAAGAGCGCGCATCATTTTCTCCCGGGGAACGATATAATGAGAAGCCGGATAGATCGCGGCATGCTTTAACTGCGCTTTTAGTTCCCCTGTCAGGACATTAATTTCTGTAATCCGGTCAATTTCATCTCCGAAAAACTCAACACGAATTGCGTTTTCGCTTGACTGTGCCGGAAAGATTTCTACTACGTCGCCGCGCACACGGAATTTATTACGAATAAAATTGATGTCATTGCGCTCATATTGAAGCTCCACAAGCTTGCGCAGCAAATCGTCCCGGCTTTTTTGCATTCCCGGGCGTAAGGAAATCACCATGGTACGATAATCGATCGGGTCGCCGAGGGTGTAAATACAGGATACACTGGCGACAATAATTACATCACGGCGCTCAGACAGCGCCGAGGTAGCGGAATGCCTCAGCTTTTCAATTTCTTCGTTGATTGCGGAGTCTTTTTCAATGTATGTGTCTGTTGTAGCGATATAAGCCTCCGGTTGATAGTAGTCGTAGTAGCTTACAAAATATTCAACCGAGTTTTCGGGAAAGAACTCCCGAAATTCTGAACATAGCTGCGCCGCCAGAGTCTTATTATGCGCCAGCACCAGCGTCGGCCGGTTCAGCTGAGCAATGACATTGGCCATTGTAAACGTTTTACCGGAACCGGTTACGCCAAGCAGCGTTTGCTCCCGGTCTCCTTTTTGAATTCCGCCGACAAGCTGCTGAATCGCTTTCGGCTGGTCCCCGGTCGGTTGATATTGAGAAACTAATTTAAAATCCATTTTCTACTCCGTATCTGAATCCAAATCAAATATGTCAGACATAATTCTACTCTTCGCAAGCGATAAATAATCACTCCCGCTGACAATAATATGATCAATTAATTTGACCTCTATCGTTAGAAGCGCTTCATAAATCCACTGAGTCGAACTAATATCCTGTTTTGACGGCATACAGTTCCCGCTAGGGTGGTTGTGGGACAAAATCGCGTACACGGCGTTATACTGAACAGCCAGCTTCACGATCTTTTTGACGTAAATATTCGCGGTAGTGGCAGTCCCTTCGTTTACCACTCCACAGTAAATCATACGGTTCTTACTGTCCAGCAGCATCAGGACGATCACCTCGTCGGAACGTCCAATGAATTTAGTGACCAGATATTTGCCCGCCTCGTCATAGCTGAATATCCAGTTTTTGTCGCGCTCCAGATTCTCCTGATACCTTCGGCACAGCTGAGGAATCAGCTTGATGAGGGTAGCGGCAGATTTGCCAATGCCCTCCACTTGAATTAACTCTTCGATCGGAGCGTCAAAAACTGCGGAAAGAGAACCGAATTTTCTAAGCAGTGCATGTCCGATTGGATTGGTATCCTTCAGTGGGATAGCATAATAAAGAAGGATTTCCAATACCTCGTGGGGCTCAAAACGATCCAGTCCTTCCGATAAAAATTTATTTTTTACCCGTCCCCTGTGTCCGTTGTGTAAAGAAGAAGCGGCGTTTTCGCTTTCGTTTGCATTTTTGTTTGGTCCGCTCATTCACCTGTTCTCCTTTCTTTGAGGCACAACAGAAAACAGTTTGCCTAAATCAAATGTTATATTTTTCTGCTTCCCGGTTTTATTGGCGCAGACGCTCCAGCTTTACAGAGCGGGCATTCCTCCGGCTCCCAGGATTCCACTTCTACCGAAATGACCGCTTTGAACGGTACTCCAAAATCAATTTTCCCTCCGGTACGGTCTACAATGGAGCCTACACCCACCACATTTCCGCCAACCGCCTTCACCAGTTCAATTACCTCTCGAACAGATCCGCCGGTCGTTACAACATCTTCCACCACCAGAACTTTTTCGCCCGGTTTCACCTCAAAGCCACGTCTAAGAACCATCTTGCCTTCTTCATCGCGCTCGGTAAAAAAGTTTTCACATTTCAAAGAACGGCTGACCTCATAAGCCATTTGAACCGCTCCCATTGCCGGACCGATTACAACCTCAACCCCTTCGCTCTGATACTGCTCCGCCAAGGCGGCGCAAAGCTCCTCACTGTATTTGGTATTGCGGAATATCTTGGCGCACTGCAGGTATTTATTACTGTGTCTGCCGGAAGTCAGCTTAAAGTGACCCTCCAATAAAACCCCGGCTTCTTTTAAAATTTCCATTACCCTAGCATGTGTAATCATAAATGCTCTCCTTTGTTTTCGTTTGTTATATTATATACTAATTTATATTTTTTGAAAAGTAATTTTCACCTTTTCGGACTGATTCAATCATGTTATAATCGTTTTGTTATAACGAAGCAATATTGAATTAAGGAGCTTTTTCATATGAAAGAAGTTGTTATCGGAAAGAATGACGCAGGTCAGCGCCTTGATAAATTTCTTACCAAGTCCTACAACAATCTGCCGCAGGCAATGATGTATAAAAGCATCAGAAAAAAAGATATCAAGCTTAACGGAAAACGCTGTGAAATCTCCACAAGGCTTGTGGAAGGCGACGTACTTACGATGTACCTGAAGGATGAGTTTTTTCAGCAGGAGGCAAAGGAATATGATTTTTTGAAAGCGCCCAACCATTTAAACATCCTCTTTGAAGATGAGAATATCATGCTTCTAGATAAAAAGCCCGGTCTGATTGTGCACCCGGACGAAAACTATCATTTTGACTCGTTAATCGCAAGAATACAGCATTACTTATTTAAAAAGAAGGAGTATAACCCGGAGAACGAATCTTCCTTTGCCCCGGCCCTGATTAACCGAATCGACCGGAACACCGGCGGCATCGTCATGGCGGCGAAAAATGCGGAGACCCTTCGCATTATGAATGAAAAAGTGAAGCGAAGGGAATTAAAAAAGCTTTATCTCTGTATCGTCTACGGAAAAATGAAACGGAAAGAAGCTACTCTGGAAGCATTTCTTGAGAAGAATGAGAATCAAAACAGAGTCTATATCTCCCAAAAAGCGAACGGTGAAACAAAATCCATCCGCACCCGTTACCGAGTGCTGGAGGAGCGGGAGAAATTCAGCCTGCTGGAAGTGGAGCTGTTGACAGGCCGTACCCATCAGATCAGGGCGCATCTGGCTTCGATCGGTCACCCGCTTGCGGGTGACGGAAAATACGGAACCAACGAAATCAACAAGCAGACCGGGTTTCAATATCAGGCCCTCTACTCCTATAAATTGAAATTTACCTTTTCAACAGATGCCGGAATTCTGAATTATTTAAATAACAGGGAATTCGAAGCGAAAGAAGTCTGGTTTTTAAAGGATTTTTACAAGTGGAATTGACCTGATTTAATTAATTAGAATATATGAGAAATCCTCTGAAGACCGAATACACCCGGTTCTTCAGAGGATTTTTAAATTTGATCGTCATTTACCAATAATTTTATAATCCTTAGGAATTTCAAACAAGCTTTCGTCAATCTTGCTGGAATAGATGATAGAATGGGAAGAAACTACTTTTCCGTCTGCGACACAGTCGTATCTTTGCAGTTTGTCTCCATTGTAATAATACTGGATTGTCGTTCCATTCTTATCAACATAGGTTTCTCGGGTAAGCTGCTTCCCGTTTTCCGTTACCGTATCGCTGCCCGTATATTTTGCAACCGGAGGCAGTATCGCGGCGTAAATATCTTTTTCATTGCCGTAAGCCCAGCTTTTTCCGGTAACTTTTGTGACTGTTTTTTTCTTGTGATCAATCTCGTACATATTATTACCAAGAATTACAGTCGGAGCGTCTCCATTTTCATTCTCACCGCTTGCGGTGTTGTACATCAGCAGGTAATAATTTTTTCCATCTGTTTGTGTAACAGAAACGTGTAATGTAGGTTCTTCTGTTTTCACAGTTTCCATGTAATAGTATTTTCCGCTGAACAGACGATTGAGTTCATTGCTTAAATTTAGAGTCAGCTCTCCCTTTGTAGCTTTGATTTGTGAACTTTCGTCCGAATCGGATGATGGGACTGATCTTGTATTTTCAGACGATGCCTGACTGAAATCAGCTGAGGAAGTATTGGAGGATGGCGTGGCTACACTGTTGAGCGAAGCTTGGTCTGCACTTTCTGTTACTTCGGGCTTCTGAGAATTTCCAGCGTTGCACCCAATAACCATCGAAATTAAAAATAGAACAACTAATACCATACTGATTGGTTTTTTCATAGCAGCCTCCTATTTTCTTATGATAATAATATATAACGGAAATTAATGATCAGAACATATCAAACAGGCTACATCATCGACTGGATTAGCTGTTTTTATTAACTTGATGAAAGTTCTTTAGATTTCCTGTCTTCTCACTGCGTTTGCTCAATTCCGCTTTCACTTCGTCCAAAGTAATGCCTTCATTTACCATAAGCACTGTAAGATGGTAAAGCAAATCGGAAATCTCAAGCACAGTTTCCGCGTTATCCCCGTTTTTTGCGGCAATGATTACTTCGCTGCACTCTTCCCCGCACTTCTTTAAAATTTTGTCTAAACCCTTTTCAAACAAATAGCAGGTATAGGACCCCTCCGCTTTCGTTTCTTTTCGGCTCAGTATCGTTTGATAAAGCTCCTGTATCGTATCATCCATTGTTGTTGTCCCTCCAAATCTCATTAAAAAAACAGCTGTGTGCGCCCGTGTGGCATGCCGCGCCGGTTTGCTTTACAACAACCAACAGCGTGTCATTATCGCAATCGCCATGAATACTTATAATTTTCTGCAGATGGCCGGAAGTCGCTCCTTTATTCCAAAGCTCTTGGCGGGAACGGCTGTAAAACCAGGTGTATCCGGTTTCCAACGTTTTTTTCATGGACTCCCGGTTCATATACGCAAGCATCAGCACTTCGTTTGTCCCGTATTCCTGAACGATTGCAGGTATCAAATCAGACTTTAGGAAAAATGCGTCTATAAAGGTATCTTGCTTTACATCAGCTTTACACATTACTGCGATCCTCCTTCTCCGTTTCTGCATAAGTCTATTGCAGACTTCAAGTCGAGTGTTCCGGAGTACAAAGCTTTGCCGCAGATTGTTCCATACACATTCAAATCCAGCAAATTCGCGATGTCTTTGATATTGCTCACGCCGCCACTCGCAATAATATTACAGCTAACGGCACGATTGAGCTTATCCAGCATCACTAGATTAGGGCCGGACAGCGTACCGTCCTTCGATATGTCTGTAAAGATTATATACTTTACACCTATCTGTTCCATTTCTTTTGCCATATCAATGTAGTTTACGCTGGAGGTTTTTGTCCAGCCTTCGGCAGCTACATTTCCGTTTAACGCGTCAATCCCAACCGCGATTTTATCTTCAAATTGCGTTACGGCTTCTTTTACAAATAAAGGATTGTTAATAGCAGCAGAACCCAGTATTACCCTGGAAATACCATT
>JAEZWL010000141.1 GCA_023420245.1 Bacillota bacterium
CCTTAAGGGAGGACGCCCCCGAAACCACGTGATCGTTGGTAATGATATAGCCGTCGCTTGTCGCGATGATGCCGGAGCCTTCGCTGGTCGGGTTCACGGAGCCTTCCTGCTTGTCGGCAGTATCCGCCGCGCCGTTGTCGGAGCCGCCGTTCGCGCGTCCCAGTGTGTAGCGTGTATTCTGTTGAATTTGATAATTCTGGATGCAGACGACCGAGGGAATTACCTTTTTCGCGACATCCTGCATGGTAAGGCTGCCGGTCACAGCTGTATTTGTGCCGCTGTTTGCCAGCTTGGTAATGGTAAACGCCGGGTCTTGAACGCTGCTTTGCGTATTGTTCAGCTTCACATAGCCGTTGTTCACCAGCGCGGTGAAGCCCATAATGGAGGTTCCTGAAATAATGACACAGGCCATTACGGCAGCCGCTGCTTTCAGAAAAATCTTTTTTCCTCCGGAATGCTTCTTTACCGGCTTTGCTTCAAAAAAATTCTTTGTCGTCTTCGACTTTTCCCAGCTGAAGGGATTCGCGGTCGGGGGCGACTGACGGTATGAGTGGTAATAATCACCTTGCCATTCGGTCTGATTTGTACTATTATCGTTATGGCTATGATTATAATTCATCTCTTGACCATAATAGGTGTTGTGATCCTTGTTTTGGTTGTTACCTGCACGATTATCGTCCTGGAATGGATTATACATAGAATCATTTCCTTTCGTTTCAATTCTTTGTTGATGGTTCTATTATGCAGGTTTTTTGTGAAAATGGTGTGATAACCAGTTTACATTTGTATGACGAAACCGAAAACAATATGCGACCAGTTTTTTTCAAAATTATGAATAAGAGACCGGCAAGTATATTACAGGGTAACTCGGCGCCCCTTACAATTAATGTGGCGGTGCGAAAAGATATGCCAATGAAAGAAAAGAAATTTTACTTCGGGAGGGTTCTGCAATGCAAGGTCTGGTTCATGTTTATTGCGGCGACGGAAAGGGAAAGACGACCGCCGCGCTCGGTCTGGGGCTTCGCGCCTGCGGCTGCGGGAAAAGGGTGCTTTTGGCGCAGTTTTTAAAGGGCAATACCTCCTGCGAGCTGACGGCGTTAAAAAAGCTGGAGCATTTTAAGGCTTTGCCTTCGCCGGATTTTATGAAATTTACCTTTCAGATGAGCCCGCAGGAGCGGGAGGAGACCGCGAAGCTTTGCACCGCTCAGCTTGAGGCGGCAGTCACCGAAGCGGCAGAGGGGGACTACGACCTGCTGATTCTGGATGAAGCTTTGGGCGCGGCGGAGTGCGGTCTGCTGCCCGACGCGAGGCTTTTGGACGCAATAAAAAACAAGCCCCAAAAGCTGGAGCTTGTTCTCACGGGGCGCAGCCCGAACCCGGAGGTTTTGGAGCTGGCGGATTATATTTCGGAGGTCAAAAAGATCCGGCACCCCTATGACCGGAATATTCCGGCGCGCAGGGGAATCGAGTTCTGAATCAGCCGCATTTTGAGTAGCCGCACTGACGGCACATCACACAGCCGCCCTCGTGCTCCAGCTTTGCGCCGCATTCGGGGCAGAAATGCTGCTTTCCGGCTGTCGCCTCCTCCGCGTCCTTTGGGGGCTGCGCGCAAGCACAGACCCTTGCAGCCGGCGGCTCTGCCAGAGTCGGCCATTTCCCCAGTTCAACCTGCTGCTTGTAAACGCGCTCTATGGCTTTTGCAATCGCGTCCGGGCAGGAGGTGCATTTCATCCCCGGCTGGCGGATCGTAGACGGACAGCGAATTCCCTTGAGCTGGTCGATGATGCTCTTGACGTCGATTCCGCTTCGCAGTGCGATGGAGGCGAGCCGCGCGGTCGCTTCCGACTGGGAGGGGCACCCCCCTGCCTTACCGGTGTTGGTGAACACCTCGCAAATTCCGTTTTCATCGTAATTCACGGTGATATACAGGTTGCCGCATCCGATTTTCACGCGCTCGGTAACGCCGACCACGGTATCCGGTCTCGGGCGCGGAACAATACGCTCTTTTTCGGCGGGCTCAGGCTCGCCGTCTTTTTTTACCCTGCCGATATTCAGCACCTGCTCGCTGCGGCTTCCGTCGCGGTAAATCGTCACGCCCTTGCAGCCCAGATGGAACGCAAGGGAATAAACCTCCGCAACCTCCTCGCGCGTGGCGGAATTGGAGAAATTCACGGTTTTGGAAACCGCGTTATCGGTTCCCTTTTGGAACGCCGCCTGCATCCGGATATGGTATTCCGGGCTGATATCATGCGCGGAAACAAACACGCGGCGCAGGTCCTCCGGGAGCTCCTCCATATGGGCGATGGTTCCTTCCTTCGCGATACGCTTCATCAACTCGTCGGAATAAAGACCGCGTCTGGTCAGCTCCTCCTTTAAAATCGGATTGACCTCGATCATTTCGGTGCCGTCCATGATATTGCGGATGAACACATAGCCGAAAACCGGCTCCACGCCGCTGGAGCACCCGGCGATGATGGAAAGCGTGCCTGTGGGCGCGATGGTGGTAATGGTGGCGTTTCGCTGGGGAACATCCTGTGGCAGGGTGCTTTCCGCAAACAGGGGGAACGCACCGCGTGTTTTTGCAAGCTCCGCGCTCTGGGCGCGCCCCTCCTCGGTGATAAACTGCATCAGCCTTTCACCAAGCGCAATGGCCTCGCCTGAATGATAGGGGATACCAAGCTCCAGCAGGCTATCTGCCCAGCCCATCACACCCAACCCGATTTTACGGGTCTGCTTGGTGACAAAGTCAATTTTATCCAGCGGATATTTGTTTGCGTCGATGACGTTATCCAGAAAATGTACGGCGGTTTTGACCGTTTTGCCGAGCTTTTCCCAGTCGATCGCACAGGCACCGTCCGTTTTTTTCAGCATCCTTGTCAAATTGATTGAGCCAAGGTTGCAGGATTCATAGGGCAGAAGCGGCTGCTCGCCGCACGGGTTGGTCGATTCAATTTCTCCCTGCGCGGGAACAACGTTATCCCGGTTCAGGCGGTCTAAGAAAATGATGCCCGGTTCGCCGTTGCGCCAGGCGGCGTCCACAATCCGGTCAAACACCATGTGTGCGCGGAGCCTGCCGGTCTCTTTTTTGGTATGGGGGTCCATCAGAGCATAATCGGTATCGTTTTCCACCGCGTTCATAAATTCTTCGGTCAAGCCGACAGAAATGTTAAAATTATTGATTTCGCTGTTATTGGCTTTACAGTCGATGAATTCCAGAATGTCGGGATGGTCGACCCGCAGAATTCCCATATTCGCGCCGCGCCGTGTGCCGCCCTGCTTAACGGCTTCGGTCGCCATGTTGAATACCTTCATAAAGCTGATGGGGCCGGAGGCGACCCCTCCTGTGGAATTGACCGCGCTGCCGTTCTGGCGCAGGCGGGAGAACGAAAAGCCCGTGCCGCCGCCGGATTTATGAATGAGCGCCGCCTGCTTGATTGCCTCGAAAATATCCTCCATGGTGTCCTCTACCGGAAGGACGAAGCATGCGGAAAGCTGCCCCAGCGGGCGACCCGCGTTCATGAGCGTGGGGGAATTCGGCAGAAATTCCAATGAGGTCATCAATCGGAAAAAGTCTTGCGCCGTCTTTTCCGTATCGGCGCCCTTGTCGTAAAGCGTGTCGGGTTCCGCAATCGCGTTTGCCACACGCCAAAACATATCCTCAACGGTTTCCACCGTGTTTCCGTTCTCATCCCTCATAAAGTATCTGCGCTCCAGAACCGTGAGCGCGTTTTGCGAGATATCCATAATGATCTCCTCTCAACTGTTTAATACTATATATTGTATCACTATAGATTGATATGTCAATATCTTGTGACTCTTTTATTGCAGCAATTGACTATAATTACTCTTTCCAATCAGTCAGGCTAAGCGCCCTTTGTTATTATGGCAATACAGACCGCCGCCTATGAAAACCGCGCAAACTTTTCCGCAGAGCCGCTTTTGTTGCATACAGCTCGTTCTCCACTCGCTGACACGCCTTGAAAAACGGGTAACACAGATGCCAAACGCCCCGCGCATGCTGCAGCATACGCGGGGCGTAAATATTGAAAAGGAAACAGATTATTCCATTGCGGAGAGTTTTGCAAGGTGCTCGTAGTTATCTGCGGCAACCTTCTCAGCTTCTTTGAACAGTACCTCTGCGCGCTCAGGGAACGCACGGGTCAGAGAGTTGTAACGAACCTCGCCCATAATAAAGTCACGATAGCTGGCAGTCGGAGCCTTGCTGTCGAGATGGAACGGGTTCTTTCCCTCTGCGGCAAGACGGGGATCGTAACGGAAGTTCTGCCAGTAACCGGCCTCAACCGCTCTCTTCTCCTCGGTCTGCGCGATGCTCATGCCGCCCTTAATCCCGTGGTTGATGCACGGTGCGTAAGCAATGATGATGGAAGGACCGTTGTAGCTTTCCGCTTCGGTAATCGCCTTGATGCACTGGTTGTAGTCCGCGCCCATTGCAATATGGGCAACATACACGTAACCATAGCTCATTGCGATTGCAGGGAGATCCTTCTTCTTCGTTGCCTTACCGGTTGCCGCGAACTGCGCGACGGAACCGATCGGGGTAGACTTGGAAGCCTGTCCGCCTGTATTGGAGTAAACTTCGGTATCAAAGACGAAAATGTTGATGTTCTCGCCGGAAGCAAGCGCATGGTCAACGCCGCCAAAGCCGATATCATAGGCCCAGCCGTCGCCGCCGAAAATCCACATGGATTTCTTGGCAAGGTAATCCTTGTCGGCAAGAGTTTTCTTCGAAAGCTCACAGCCTGCCGCGGCAGCTTTTTCCAGCTCCGGAATCAGCTTGTCGGTAGCCTCACGGTTTGTGTGGCTGTCCTGGGCGGTTGCAAGATAGTTTTTGCAGGCTTCCTTCAGCTCGGCAGAAGCGTTTTCGGAAGCTTCAATCTGCTCAATATATTCGGCAAGTCTGCCGCGAATTGCGTTCTGAGCGAGTGTCATGCCAAGACCAAACTCTGCGTTATCCTCAAACAGAGAGTTGTTCCACGCGGGACCAAAGCCTCTCTTGTTTACGGTATACGGTGTTGCCGGTGCGGAACCACCCCAGATCGAGGAGCAGCCGGTCGCGTTGGCAATATACATTCTGTCGCCAAACAGCTGGGTAATCAGCTTTGCGTAAGGAGTCT
>JAEZWL010000180.1 GCA_023420245.1 Bacillota bacterium
CAATACAGGTGCCGATACTGCGGCAAAGATAAAAAAATCGAATGCGGGCGACCTCATTCAAAAATTCATGGCATTTGGCGTTTTGCTCTTTTTGATGATACTGTTCAGTGTTTTATCCGGCGGTAAATTCGGTGAAATCAATAACCTTCTTACCGTTTTCTTACAAATTACCCCTTACGCCATTCTGGGCTTCGGCTTAACCTTCGTTCTAATCACGGCAGGCACCGACCTTTCGGCAGGCTCTGTGGTCGGGTTCGGCGGAATTATCTGCGCAAAGTGCATTACAATGGGGTACGGATTATTCCTCTCCATTTTAATCGGCATTCTGGGCGGCGTCGTAACCGGCTTAATCAACGGTCTTGTTATTACAAAGATGAATGTTACGCCGTTTATTGCAACGCTTGGCACCCAGTATGCATTCAGAGGTCTGACGCAGCTGGTTGGCGCCGGCAAGCCGGTTTCTATTCAAAGCCTGGAGAATAAAGAGATCGTTTCCCAGTTTAAATTCATCGGTGGCGGCACGATCTTCGGCAAGGTTCCGTTCCCGGCGGTAATCATGGTTATTCTGGCAATCATCATGGGGATCGTACTTTCCAAGACCGCTTACGGCAGAAGACTTTTTGCAATCGGCTCCAACGAAGAAGCCGCCCGCCTTTCCGGTATTAACGTGTTCAGCACAAAGCTGATTGCTTATATCATAGCCGGTGCAACCTCGGCGATTGCCGGTATTCTTCTCGCTGCCAGACTTGCTTCCGCTCAGTCGAACGCAGGCACCGGCTACGAGCTTGAAGGCATCGCGGCAGCCGTAATCGGTGGTACTTCCGTCATGGGCGGCGAAGGCAGCATCCTCGGCACGGTAATCGGCGCCGCGGTTATGGGTGTTCTTCGTAACGGTCTGAACCTGGTTAAGGTTGACGCTTTTGTACAGATGGTTATTATCGGCGGTATCATCATTGTGGGTGTCTGGTATGATACTCTCCGCAGAACCAAGCAAAACAATCTGTAATCATTTTCCAAGAGTAGATAACCGCATAAGGCGGTAATCATAAATTAAAGAAAGTAGGAGATTTTTAATGAAAAGGATTTTCAGCATCGTTTTATCCGCACTGATGATTCTATCCACAGCAGTTGGCTGTTCCAGCCAGCAGCCCGCTTCCAGCGCAGCTGCCGAATCAACAGCACCGGCTTCCTCCGCGGCTGCATCTACCGACACGGCAGGCAAAAAGTATAAGATTGCTCTTGTTACAAAAATGGTGGATTCAACATACTGGCAGACCGTTAAAAAGAATGCCGAAAAAGAAGCCCAAAAGCTCGGCAATGTTGAGATTACACACTTAGGTCCTCCGACCGAAGCAGATATTGACAAACAGGTTCAGATTATCGAAACCTGCATCAGCGACAAGTATGACGGCATTATCCTTGCTGCCTGCGACAAAGACGCTCTCGTAGAGCCGGTCAAGAAGGCAAAAAATGCAGGAATCCCGGTTGTTATGATCGACTCCGGTATTTCCGAGGACGCTTATGACGCATTCCTCGCGACCAACAATGTTGACGCGGGCGCAAGCTGCGCAAAGCTCATGGCTGAGCTGATCGGCGATTCCGGCGATGTTGCAATCGTTAACTTCGCTGCCGGAACTCAGACCGCTGTAGACCGTGAAAAAGGCTTCACCGATGAAATCAAAAAGAATCATCCGAAGATCAAAATCGTTGGCGTTCAGTACTGCGATTCCGACCCGACAAAGGCTGCAAACCAGGCAACAGACTTCATTTCCGCCAACCCGGGCCTCAAGGGCATCTGGGGTGCAAACGACCAGTCCGCAGTCGGCGTGGCACAGGCTGTTACCGAAAAGAAGCTCGGCGATAAGATTGCTGTTGTCGGGTTCGATAACTCCGACGATATCAAAGCAGGTCTTGCTTCCGGCGCGATTAAGGGCACAGCTGTTCAAATGCCTTCTGTCATGGGCTCCAAGGGTGTTGACCTCGTTCTGGATCTCATCAACGGCAAAAAGATTGACAACAAGAATGTTGATACCGGTGTTACCATGGTAACAACCAAAAACTACAAGGATGCTGCTGTCAGCGCAATCCTCAACCAGTAATTTTACTCCCCTTACCTTTTCTTTCGATAACCGAGGGCGACATCACTGATGTCGCCCTTGCCGTTTACAGATGATAAAGCGGTAATATTGAGGTATAATGATCTCATAGGGGGAATGGATTTTGTATAAATTGATTTTTGCTGACGATGAAGCGGTAGTCCGTAATAATATTGCCAGACTGGTGGACTGGAACAGCTGCGGCTTTGAAATGATCGGGTGCTGTTCAAACGGGCACGAGCTGCTGGAGCTTGTGGAAAAGGATATTCCGGATTTGGTGATTACGGATATCAATATGCCGTTTCTCACCGGAATGGAAGCGGCTCAGCAACTGAAAAAGGATTATCCGTCAATAAAAATGGTTTTTTTAACCGGTTACAATGATTTTAACTACGCGCAGAAAGCCATCGATTTGAAGGTGATGAAATATATCCTAAAGCCGGTTACAGCTGAGAGTATGCTGCAGTCGTTAAAAGAGATCAGGGAAGTTTTGGATGAAGAATACCGGCAGAGTACGAATGTGGTTCAGCTTGAAGAATTTTACCAGCAGAATCTTCCTATGCTGCAAACAGTATTTCTCAATAATCTTTTTACAGATGGTGTCAGCGACAGGGAGGCGGAACAAAAGCTTCGCTTTTTAAAACTGAATTTTCTGGATAAAAAATCTTTTCAGGTCGCGGTAATCATGAATGACCCGATTCCGCAGGAGAATGATTTTTCGCAGGAATCGGACGACCTTATCGACTTTGCGATTTACAATATATCAAAGGAAGTAATGGAAACGGACCGCATTGGTACGGCAATATACAGTTCCAATAAGGTAATCGCGATTGCCGGTTATGACGATACCGTGGAAGCCAACAGATTCAGCGGCTGCCTGGAGGAAATCCGCACCGCAATTGAAACGCACCTGCACTTTACCGTTACGGTTGGAAAAGGATGTGTCTGCGGGCACTGGAGTGAACTCCGTACATCCTATGAGGAGGCTCTCGCCGCGCTCAGCTACCGGAATTCAGTCGGGGATAACCGGATTATTTTTATTAAGGATATCGAGCCGCAGCGCCGCAGCACGACGGCGTTTGATAAAAATGTTGAAATGCAGTTTCTTTCGGCGGTAAAAATGGGCGAGCTTCAGAATACGCAGCAGATCGTACACGACTGCATGCAGGCTACGGAAAACAGGCAGGGCGGCATTTCCCAGCAGCGCTACTGTACCCTGACGATTCTGATGTGTTTGCTTCGGGAGGCGGGCAACATCGGGATATCGGAGGAAGAGATCGTCGCCGAGTCCGATATGAAAAGCGTTTTCGATATGTGGAGCACCGATAAAATGGAGGCGATTGCCTGCGGCTCCGCTGAAAAGCTGTTGAACAGTATTGTGCAAAGCCGCAAAAACAGCTGCTCCTCTGCGGTGGAGCAGGCAAAAAAAATAATAGCGGAACGATATAAGGATGCGGACCTTTCGCTGGATGAGGTCAGTGATTTTCTGCATTTAAGCGCGAGCTATTTCCGCGCCGTGTTTAAAAAAGAAACCGGAACGACCTTCGTAAACTATCTGACCGAGCTCCGCATGGAAAAAGCAAAGGATTTAATTCTTACCACCGGCATGAAGAATTATGAAATTGCCGCAGAAATAGGCTACATCGACCCACATTATTTCAGTTACTGCTTTAAAAAGCATTTCAAAATGTCCCCGAACGAGTTAAGGGAAAGTTTGGCGTCACATTAAAATTATAATTCTAAAACGGATCGATATTTCTGGCGGCGGCGGGGACTTTGGTCTTGCGGGGATAAGAGAGTTTGAAGAATGCTCCGGCTTCAGGGCGCAAAAAATAGGGAGGTAATGGAATGAGAGGTTCGGAAAAGACAAAGAAAAAATCCATTAAAAAGAAAATGCTGATCGGTCTGGTTGGCTTATCTGCGGGGATCAGTATCCTTTGCGGCGCGGTTTCCGGAGTAATTCTTTATAACAGCAGCTACGCAAGCATGAAGCTGCAATCCGGTATCGCGTCAAAGGCGTACAGCAAGGTGATTCAAAATAAAATCCAGCAATACAAATCCAATATCGAGCAGGTCGCCGGAGACGGAACCCTGACGAGCAGCAGCCTTTCAGCGGTTATTTTAAAATCCTTAAAAGAGAAATTCGCCTCCGATTACGGGTTTACCGAGATACATACCTGTGATTCCAGCGGAAAAACCGATGACGGCGCCGATGTCAGTAAAGAGAAATTTTTTAAGCAGGCGATTGACGGGAAGGTTTACGTATCCAGTCCGGTTGCTCGGGAAGGCGGTTCCGGGCTGGTTGTCTATGTGGCTGCCAAAGCCAACAATTTATCCGGCTACAAGGGCATTGTGTACGGCGTCCTGAGCGCGGATATCTTCAGCGATATGGCGAACGACGCAACCATAGGGCAGACCGGGTTTAGTCTTATCACGGACAAAACGGGCACGATTATCGCCCATAAAGATAAAAAGACAGTATCGGATTTTACGAATTACATAAGTCTCAGTCAAAAAGACGCGCGATATTCCCAAATAGCAAACGTGATTCAAGCTATGGTGAAATCCAGGACGGACGGTCAGGAATACAACCTGAACGGCGCGCAATCTTACATTTCTTATACACCGATCAAGGATACCGACGGGTGGTCGATTGGAGTAACCGCGAAGGTCTCGGAAATGATGCGCGGCTTCTATTTTTCCATTTACATGATGATCGCTTTGCTGGTTTTATTTATTGTGATATCCATCCTCATCGCGTTCCGGATCGCAAATCCGATTGCTAAGCCGGTTATTCTTCTGGTGGACCGTATCGAGAAGCTTTCAGAAGGCGATTTGCACTCGGAAGTCCCGGAATTTAAGAGCAGAGATGAAATCGGGAACCTTTCACGGTCTTTTTCCGTTACGGTAAACACGTTAAGCGGTTATGTTGGCGAAATTTCTACCGTCCTAGGCAATCTGGCCGCGGGTGACTTCACTACCGAGATCAGGCAGGATTACAAGGGCGATTTTGCGGCAATCAAAACCTCGCTCAAAACGATCAGCGCCAATCTGAACGAAATGCTGCTGGGCTTCAGCAGGTCGGCCGATGAGGTAGCCGCCGGAGCCTTGCAGGTTTCCAACGCTTCCCAGGCGCTTTCTCAGGGGGCTACGGTGCAGGCAAGCTCTATTGAAGAGCTCTCCGCTTCCATAGCGGAGATTAGCGTGACCGTAAATCAGAATGCGTCAGCTTCTGAAACGGCCAACCGGATTTCAGAAGCGGCAGCAGCCAAAATTGAAGGCGAAAATGAGAAAATGGAGCAGATGGTAGCCGCGATGAAGGATATCAACGAATCTTCCAATGAGATCGGAAAAATCATCAAAACCATTGAAGATATCGCTTTCCAGACAAATATTCTTGCGCTGAACGCTGCGGTTGAAGCCGCACGTGCAGGTGCGGCCGGGAAGGGATTCGCCGTGGTAGCCGATGAGGTAAGGAATCTTGCCGGGAAAAGCGCGGAAGCGGCAAAAAATACAACTAAGCTGATACAGGACTCGATCGAAGCAGTCGAGAAGGGGACGAGAATCGCGGATGAAACGGCGAAGTCCTTAAGGGATACGAATGATTCTGTCAAAAAGACTGCCGAATTTGTGGGGAAAATTTCTGCTTCCTCCAAGGAGCAGGCTGCTTCTATCACGCAGATAACACTCGGCATTGACCAGATATCCGCCGTAGTTCAGACAAATTCTGCCACTGCGGAAGAAAGCGCGGCTGCCAGTGAAGAAATGAGCACACAGGCGCAGTTTCTAAAGAATTCACTGAACGCATTAAAAATGCGGGATTGATAGCTCGGTCTGCTTGGCAAGGGGAACCAAAGGAAAAGACCAGGAGTTCACTTCTCTTTCTGTGAGAGCGCGTGAATCCCTGGTCTTTCACTGTTTACGGTGCTTTTAGTCAATCCACTATTTCATCACTGATAGAAGCGGGCAGTGAATCATAACGGGATTTTTAATCTAATTTTCAGATGCCGTGAGCGCAACAGAAGGGCGCTAAGATATATCGAAAAAATAAATATTAAATCGACATAATAAATAAAATATACATATTAATCCACGCAAAACATGAAATAACGTATTGACATTTGATATAAACATGTTAAAATATAATCGAAAACGATAAAACAAAATGCGACAGAAGTTTGCGGAATTCCTTGCGGTGGTTTCATGGAAGTGTTTTGTTGTTGAAGTTGAAACTTCTGAAGCATAATAAAATAAGAAGGGGAGTGTAAAATTATTTCATAAGGCTTTTTTGATTGAGGTAAGTGGAAAATTTCTAGCTTTTCAACTAAAAAATCAGGAGGAATTATTAATGAAAAGGTTTATTTCAGCAGTTATATCAACCGCATTGTTAATCAGCACCTTCGCAGGGTGTCAGGCAAGTACTCCTTCCGCTTCAGGCACAGCCTCAACTGCGGGTGGAGCAGATACAGCGTCAACCTCCGCTCCCACAGGAGCGGTGCTCAATGTTGGCATGATGCCGTTTACCGTAAACGTCCCCGCACAATATGCTTATGAAAAAGGCTGGTTTAAGGACGCAGGTTTGAATGTAAAGTTTGTTATGTTCCAGAACGGTACGCCGATGAACGAATCCCTTTCCGCCGGTCAGCTTGATATCGGTGTTGCGGGAACCGCTGCGGTTTTCTCCATGGCAAACGATATCAGTACCCTGGTTTATGAATCCAACACTGCGGGCGGCATGGGACTGTATGTAAGAAAAGACAGCCCGATCGCGAAGGTTAAGGGCAAGCTTGCAGATAACCCGGATGTTTTAGGTTCCAAGGAAACGGTTAAGGGCATGAAGGTGCTTGGCTCATTGGGAACCGTGTCTCAGTATGTTGCAATCAGCTACGCGCAAAAGTTTGATTTGAAGGAAACAGATATCCAGCAGGTTTCTATGGAATTTGCCCAGGCGCTTCAGGCGTTTAAAGCCGGTGAGGCCGACGCAATCTCCGTTCCTCCTCCGTATTCCTTCCAGGCTGAGGCTGCGGGTGCAGTTAAGGCAATTTCGTTTGAGCAGGCTTCCGGTATGAAGATGAAGGACGGAATTCTTGCGCGCAAGAGCGTTCTGAAAGACAGAAAAGCAGACGTTGTAAAATTCATTCAGGTTTATGAAAAAGCCTGTGAAGCCCTTGCAAAGAACAAGGATGAAAGACATACCTTCTCCATGAAATTCTTCAAAGACAACGGCTTGGTATATACCGATCAAATGATGGATAATGAAATTTCAGTACGTGACTATATTACCAAGGAAGATTACAAAAAGCCCGGTTATACTTTAGGCGATAGCTATATGC
>JAEZWL010000041.1 GCA_023420245.1 Bacillota bacterium
CCTTGACCGGGTCAACCAAAATATTGTTGACCATTTCCTCAATTTCGGGCGGCATAGTGGCGGAGAACAAAAGCGTCTGCTTCTGCTTGGGAATCTTTGAAACAATCTTTTTTACGTCTGCGATAAAGCCCATATCCAGCATCCGGTCCGCTTCATCGAGAACGAATATTTCAACATGGTCTAGCTTGATATAGCCCTGATTCATTAAATCATTCAGCCTGCCCGGCGTTGCAACCAGAATATCTACGCCGCGTTGCAGCTTTTCCACCTGCATTTTCTGGGATACCCCGCCGAAAATGACACAGGTGTGCAGCTTCGTATATCTGCCGTAGGACCGAAAGCTTTCGTAAATTTGCAGTGCAAGCTCCCTGGTTGGGGTCAGAACCAAAGCCCGAATCCGGCGCGGCTCGCCTTTTCCCGCGGTCTGCTTGCTTAAAAGCTGCAAGATTGGAACAGCAAACGCCGCGGTCTTGCCGGTTCCGGTCTGGGCGCACCCCAGTAAATCTCTGCCCGCCAGCACGGGCGGTATCGCCTGCTCCTGAATCGGCGTAGGCTGTTTATAATTTTCTTTTTCCAGTGCATCTAAAATCCTTTGGGAAATGTTTAATTCTTTAAAATCCATGTCTTCTCCTAGTTTTTCTTTTTCCAAGGCTGAAATTTACCGTCTGCCTGAGGCCTGGGTATCTGGTAAAAATAGTCTATGCTTGAATCATATCATAATTCAGCAAAATAGTCTAATGCTGCGACAATTTTAATTTAATTTGAGCCTTGTAAAACGCTGACAATTTTTGTAAAATAATCATAATCTCAAATTGCAAATAACATCAAAATAAATCGGACGGTGGATAAAGCTGTGGTATACAAGGTATGGGCAAAAGAAAAGCTGGCGCAAATGTGGTGCTACGATTTTTTCAGAGAATCGGTGGGCGGCGTGATTTTTTCGTATGAATCGGAAGGTCAGTATGTCCGCTCCGCAACCATTCGGGTAAAAAAGCCGATATCGCAGGCTATGTTCGACCATTTCTTTTTGGATTATATGGTAATTTCAGACGATTAGAGGGGATTGCATTGCCGTACATACCGTTAGCCACCCCTTCGGGCGCATCCGGAAACAGCGTAAGAATTCTGGTTTTTACAGAGGGCACTGTTCTGGGTCCGAAAAATATTTTTCAGCATTTTTTCTGTTCCAAATATATTCCGATCGGCGGCTGCGTGGAAAAGTTGCGTCACTGGGAAGCGCAGGGTGCCGAGCTTCTGTACTGCACCTCGAGAAAAGGAGAACCGTACCGGAACGCCATCGCGAGCATCCTGCGGAGCTTTCATTTTCCCGGAACCCGTCTATACTACCGGTCGGGAAAGCAGCGATACAAGGATATTGTGGAAGAAATCATCCCGGATATTCTGATTGAGGACGACTGCAAAAGTCTGGGCGGCGCCTGGCAGATGTGCATCACGGATGTAAAACCCGAAATAAAGGGCAGGATAAAATCCATTGCAGTCAAAGAATTCACCGGAATCGATGCTCTTCCGGATTCCCTGACGGAATTAAAGGCTAGGCGGTGAAAGTATGGAACACAAGGAATTACTGGATTATTGTCTCTCCTTTCCGAAAGCCTATTCGGATTATCCGTTCGGAGAGGAGCCGGTCTGCCTGAAGGTAAACGGCAAAATCTTCGCGGAAATCTACTTTACTGAAAACAACGATAAGCTCACCTTGAAAAGCGAGGCGATGATGTCGGATTTTTACCGGCGACAATACCCCAGCACTGTGGTGCGGGGATACCATTGCCCGGCAAGTCATCAGCCCTACTGGAACACCGTATCTTTAAACAAAGACGTGCCGGACGCAGAGGTCTTCCGTATGATCGGCGATTCCTACCGCCTAGTGGTAAAGACTTTTTCCAAGCGGATTCAGGCGGAGATTGAACAAACCGAATAAATCGAAAACAATACCGTTTATGATTTCAGCCCCAAAAACAGGAGAATCCCTATCGGCGCAAACAGATAGCTTGCCTTCTCAAAAAACATCATTGCCAGCAGAAATGCGGGTATTGTTGTAAAGCCGGTTCTAAATGCGAAAACTTGAAAGAAATAAAGCAGGATCACACAAGCACAGACCACTGAAATAAATATTCTGATTCCTTTCTTCGCAAAGACAATCGTATTGTTTTTCAGATACAATTTATCGAAAATCCAAACGGCAACAAAAGCGATTCCCAAAAAATTGAGCGGAGCCAAAACATAATACAGCAAGAAAACAGGGTCGATCATCAGCTGCTGTTCATAATAGCTTCTGTTGATTTGAATATACACGGAACCGGCGACAGCTACCACAGTCAGCAAAATAAATCCATACGCAACAAAATTCAGCATTCTGTTTTTAACAGGGTATTCTTCTTTCAAAGCCTTCAACAGCAATCCCTCCAAAAAATCTTTATCCATAAAAATATGCAGCAAGTTTCTTATTGGTAATTATAACACTATCATTCTGATTTGCAATATTATTATTTTAAATGCAAATTAAAAGGAGGTGGAAGCAATGAAAAGAATTCAAGCCACTTTTTTAATTCTTTTCATTGGAGGTGGCTTGCTAATAGGCTCATATCTCTGGAATTTCCAAAAACCGGTTTATACGATAACCGGAGCATATCAATACCCGGTTACACCGGAAAACAAAGCGGAGTGGAAAAAGCTGACCACAATCATGGAAAAAAAGGAAGTCTGTCAGATTCCCAAAAACGTTGTTCAGAATATGACAACCGAGGCATTGGTTGCGACGGTTTTAGCGTATCCGATTTTTCCGCCCGAGGAGCTTTTCACAAACCGCGCTCAAGCTCTGAATGGTTATCTGGATTTCAACGGCTTCATTGAATTATTTTCAAGAAACGACGCGGCGCCTATCCTGTTTAAAATGTATAGCAATACAGACCACAATGAAAAAATATCCTCCCCGGATTATTTTAAAAACGAAAGGATTCGGATGCTTTTAGCAAGACCGGAGGTATGGTCCAAACTAAATGAGCAGGATTTAAAAAAATTGCGCCAAACAAATATTACGCTTTATCAAAAATAATTCAAACTTAACAAGCCCACCGCTCCTCCGCACGCGGATGGACGGTGGGCTGCTTTATTTTTACCAGACTATGAATCGATCAGATGGTGCTGATACCATTTTTTGCCGCGGAAGCGTGTGAGGAAAATCAGACTGCGCACCCCCCACTCACAATCCATCGCAATCCAGACGCCCAGAATGCCGAAGCCCATTACAATTCCCAAAAGATAGCCCAGCACCACGCGGAACAGCCACATCGAAAGCATGGACATCATCGAAGTGAATTTCGAGTCGCCCGCCGCGCGCAGCGCCGCCGGAGTTAAAAAGCTGGCGGCCCAGAACGGAATCATGGCAATCGCCGTGGTGATTACAATAATAAAGATATGCGGTACAATTTCCGGCGGAGGGTTAAACAGGGAAACCAGTGGGTAAAAGAGCGGCAGGATGATGATCGACATAACGACAAACGAAAGCGAACCGGCAACCAAAAAGGATTTGATAAATTTTCGCGCGTCGGGGATATTCCGATGCCCGACACACTGGCCTACCACGGTAACCGTGGTTAAAATCATGGCGTTCGCCGGAATCTGGAACAGGGTGGAAAGAGAATTACAAATCGCGTTCGTCGCCATGGCAAAGGTACCGAGGCTGACGATAAAGGTCTGCGTCAGAATTTTGCCGCCGTTAAAAAACATCTGCTCCGCCGCAAAAGGCAGACCGATATACAGAATTTTTTTCAGCATTGAAAAATTAAAATGTATGGCATCCCTGATTCGGAAACGCAGGGATTCGTTTCGTTTTACCAGGTAGAGTATCGCACACACCGCGCCGGTATAGCGGGAAATATTCAGCGCAATTACCATACCGAGTACGCCCATATGGAACAAATTGATGAATATCAGATTCAGGAAAACGTAGGAGAGATTCATAATCAGAGAAAGCGTCAGCGAGGATTTTGTCTCCCCCACTCCTCTGAGCGCACCGCAGACAGCTTCTTCGGTAGCAATACCGCAATACGAGAGGCAGGAACCAATCAGATAAATTCTGGCGTTATGAAAAACCTCCGGCTCCGCGCCGCTAAAAAGCAAATTTAACGTAGAATTATGAAACACCATAACCAGCGAAGCGACAAATAACGCCAATAAAAAAACGGAAGATACCGACCCGGCCGCCGCTTTGGAGACCATAGGCTCGTTTCCGTTCCCTTTATACTGCGCTACCACCACCGTACCGCCGGTGGAAACCGCGATAAATACATTTACCAGAAAAATATTGAGGGAATCCACCATATTTACCGCGCTGACCGCCGCAACCCCCGATGAGCTGATCATTGCCGTATTCAGCAGGTTCAGGCACACCACAAAGGCCTGATCAACCAGAATGGGAAGAAAGATTGCCACAATAGTCCGGTAATTTAGAAATTCACCGGTAAACCGCCGGTCAAGAACCTGCCGGACGTTTATTTTAAAATCTTTTTTTGTCACAATATCACATCTTTATCATTTTAACGACATTTTAACACAATTTAATTATTGTAAATCTTTAAATGGAATAATTGAAGCGCCTTTTCCGCTTTTTTTCAACATCGCAGAGTTTATTTTTGAATTCAGTTCCACTTTACGCAAGGCCGCATATTATATATTAATTCCCTCCTCAAAGATTGCTTATATATTTGCGTGCGCTTATTTTGCTGATACGATGTTTGCCTGGCGCCCAACCACATTTTTGCTGGTTGTTCCTTTTGCCGTTACATGAAAAGGATACAAAAAGCTCCGGCAAAATTTCTTTTGCCGGAGCCCTTCATTTCAATTAACCTTATTGTTTATACCTTGCCGAATCGGGTTGCCTTACGCCGCCCGCCGCAAAGAAAATTTTAAGTAAACATCATCATCACCAAACTGTTCAATTTTTTTACCGAATCGCTTCCTGAGCGTGTTTGAAACTATACTCTTCTTTCCCTATTCAAACAAACCACGCTTTTTAACAAAAGCAAAAATCAGGTGTAAAAGATAGGTCACGCAGAAGCGAACAGGCTGTGATGCGGACTAAGTTCAGATTCCGTTTTTATACCGATCAATCTACCTTAACCTTTCTTAAAGAATAACGGTCGGCTAAATTTACGTGTTCGTTGGACTCATTCCTTTGTTATTTATTTGGGAATCATCTGACAGAAGCTTCCAAATAATTCTTTCTAACAGACACCGCTCAAATTAGTACATTGGAATAACCTCTTCCATAAATTTGTTGTGTCCTTTACTTTCTTCATCTTTCAAGCAGTTGCGGCCCAACAGACCAACAACTGCTTTCCGAATGAATCGGCTCTGTGCCCACTGGACTCACCTCTTTCTCATGAATTTGATCTTGCCGCCTTTCTTATTCTTCCGGATTGGGATTCGACCCTGTTAAAGCTTCTTGGCTGACCGGAATTCAAGGCGTTTCTTTTTTCTTTTACTCTTTCTGTCTGTCAATATTATAAGGTCATTTTTAGTCAAAGTCAATACTTTTTTGAATAATATTTTAAAAATTATATATAATATTATGTCTCTGAATTTTCCTGTTGACTTAACCCCTAAGAAACTGTAAAATGGTACACAGACAAATTAATTCGTGAGGAGATGACCCCGATGAACGACGAATACGGTGCAGATCTGATCACTCTGGTTGATGACGAGGGTGAAGAGCATGAGTTTGAAATATTAGACGTAATCGACAACGAGGACGGCTGCT
>JAEZWL010000123.1 GCA_023420245.1 Bacillota bacterium
TTGTTACGGAGCTGCTCCGCCCGGGACGCGACCCGCGCGACGAGCTGCCTGCCCCCATGCTGCGGACGGATGTTTTAAGCATGGAGGATTTAAAGCCCGGCATGGAGCTGGACGGTACGGTGCGGAACGTCATCGACTTCGGCGCGTTTGTCGATATCGGCGTTCATCAGGACGGTCTGGTGCACATCTCGCAGATTTGCGACAAATACATCAAGCACCCGGGCGAGGTGCTCAAGGTCGGCGATATCGTCAAGGTACGGGTTCTGACCGTGGATTTAGCGAAAAAGCGCATTGCGCTGACGATGAAAGAGGATGAAGCGGCAGACGCATCCGTCCGATAAAATTCCTTGCATCGGGATACAGAAACCTTTATAATAAAAAAAGTGAGCGCAAAAAGTTTACGCTCTGGATATATCTCTGCTATATATTACAGATAGTATTATTTTGGGATAAAGAGGGAAATAAAACATGAAGCTTGGTATCGTAGGCTTGCCAAACGTGGGCAAGAGCACACTTTTTAACGCGATTACAAACGCGGGCGCTCAGTCCGCCAACTATCCGTTCTGCACCATCGAGCCCAACGTGGGCGTGGTCGCGGTTCCGGATAAAAGGCTGGACAAGCTGGCTGAAATGTACCATCCTGAAAAATATACGCCTGCCACCATTGAGTTCGTCGACATCGCCGGGCTGGTGCGCGGCGCTTCCAAGGGCGAAGGGCTGGGCAACAAGTTCCTCGCCAATATCCGCGAGGTAGACGCGATTGTTCACGTCGTCCGCTGCTTTGTGAACGCCGATATCATCCACGTGGAGGGCAGCATCGATCCGAAGCGCGACATTGAGACCATCAACCTTGAGCTGGTTCTTTCCGATATGGAGGTGCTTGACCGCCGTATCGATAAAACGCAGAAAATGATCAAGGCGGATAAAAAATATCAGCTTGAGCTTGACTTTTTCCAGCGTGTAAAAGAGGCGCTGAACGAAGGCAAAGCCGCGCGCAGCGTGGAATGCACCGAGGATGAGGCCGCGCTGTTAGGCTCCGTTTCCCTGCTGACCAACAAGCCGATTATTTACGCCGCCAACATGAGCGAGGAAGATTTTAAGGGCGGAATTGAAGCCAACGCGCAGTATCAGAGGGTAAAGGAAATCGCCGCCGGCGAGCACGCGGGCGTGCTGCCCATCTGCGCCGAAATCGAAGCGGAAATCAGTGGCATGGATTTGGAGGAAAAGGAGCTGTTCCTTTCCGACATGGGGCTGACCGAATCCGGTCTTGACCGCCTGATTAATGCCTGCTACTCCCTGCTCGGGCTGATCTCCTACCTTACCGCCGGGCAGCCGGAGGTTCGCGCCTGGACGATTACCAAGGGAACAAAAGCGCCGCAGGCGGCAGGAAAGATTCACACGGACTTTGAGCGCGGCTTTATCCGCGCGGAGGTGGTTTCCTTCGACGACCTGATGGCCTGCGGAACCATGACCGCCGCAAAGGAAAAGGGCTTAGTACGCTCCGAGGGCAAGGAATATGTTATGCAGGACGGGGACATTGTGCTGTTCCGGTTTAATGTGTAATTCCTGAGGGAATCGCCTCAGGCGCGTGCCGACCGCATGATTTCAGCCATACTGGATATTCAACCAAAAACAGCGCCCCGAACGGGACGCTGTTTTTCGCGGTTACCTTTATCTCTTCTTATTGTGCCCCGAATATGGCGAATCAGCTTGCGCGGGCAGGTAATAGAGGACAGAAAGAAATTTTATGGAAAAGCTCTGCCCGCACCGCTCTATTCGGGGGCAGCAATAAAAAACGCCATGTACGGAATTTTGTTCCATACACAGCGCAGGGCTCCTTCGGCAATCGCAAAAATCTTAAAACTTCCCTCTGTACAAAATGTGACGAAAGAAGTATAATAGTGTTTGCAAACGTGCGGGGATTCCCGTTGTGGTATGGAGGACGATTCTCCGTATCGCAGGAGGCAGGTGGCTAGAAACACCTGTTTCTGCGTTTGTGTTTTTTATTGTGCCTCTACTAGAATTATAGCGCGTTTGATTCTATAATGCAACATAATTTTTAATTTTATTTTTTTGATTGCCGTACAGATTGGGGCAATCGTTAAATTTAGCTGACCACTTTTCCACTTCCGCATCAGATAATGTTGAAACTTTATGCTGACTATGCCAATGTTTTATTAGATTTTCTTCGACGGCGGTCTAATAGCCTTGCGGTTGATAAATTGCGTGGGACACAGAGTGGCTCAGATTTGAAATGCATCAAGTTTCTCCCTTTGCCCTCGGGTCGGGCAGACCCATCCTTTCGCTATCGTCCGAAAGGATGCAAAGGACTCGCAGGGGGATTTTTAACTCCCAACGAGGGGGTTCCATAAAATCCCCCTGCACCCCCAGTATCCTCATCAACCATGGCTATGTCAATTTTCTGCGTGGTTTTGATTGACGGGAAATTGAGGCAGCCCCTCCTAACCTGTTTTCCCCCTTCCGCACTACGTGTGTTGAAATTTTATGCGTGTTTTCTTGCGGGAGGGGGCAGGGGGAGAGAATCCTCATCCTGAAAAAGTATCTTTACATTATTTTTGGTAAAATTGGTTATTGAAACAAGGGTGGCTCTAATTTGAAATGCATCGGGTTTTCCTCTTTGCCCTCAGGTCGGGCGGAGGGATTTGGTATCCCCATCAATCAAGGCTGTGTCAATTTTCTACGCGGTTTTGATTGACGGGCGGTCTGTTGCCGCGCAGGTGATGACGAGCCGTGAGTAACGGCAGCAGGTTAGGAGGGGCGCAGCCCCTTCTATAAATGTATTCCGGTCAATGGTGTATTTTATTTTTGCCCTCGCTGTGAAAAAAATATTGCTGATCCAGCAGCCTTAAAACCGCGTAGAGAAGGACGGTTTCGATCGGGAGCATGATGAGGTTGGTCGTAATGCGGGAGGCAAGCACCACAGGAAACGCCTTGCCGTATAGGATGGAAAGCCAGAGCGGATTCAACAGCAGGCTGATGATAACCGTGTCCAATGCTTTTACCCAGAAGGTCCGCAAAAGGGTGACCGGCTTGCGGTAGAGGATTACACCGTAAAGAAAGCCGGAAATAATTGCGTTGAGGGTAAAGCCGGGGAAAAACGGACCGGTAGGATGGATGAGGTAAGTGAGCACATCGCCGGCCGCGCCCATTGCCATGCCGACCGCCGGACCAAACAGCATACCGGAGACCGCGACCGGCAAAAAGGAAAAGCCGATTTTCAGCAGATTGCTCACCGAAATCGTAAAGAATCCCAAAACGACTTTGAGCGCGAGCAGCATGCCGCAGACGGAGATTGCCGAGATTCTTCCGAAATTCTGGGTGGAAAGACGAAGATCGCTTAGAATTTTTTTCATAAAAAAACCCTCCTTATGCAACAGCGCTACATAAAGAGGGTTTCCCCGTACTATGTAGCAGCGGGATGCGAATTCTGCACCGCAAGTTTCCTTTTCGTCCGCCCGACAACTCCCTGTTCGTGCGGCACTTAACGCGCAAAATTCTACTCTGCATTTGATTGTGCTCCTATTATAGCGGATTGCACGTGGAATTACAAGAAGCATTCTGTTCATTTCTTATCCCTTGTGATATAATATATCATTAACTGTTTTATGAATATCTATGAGGATTAGGTGATTAATTTGTCGATTTCCCGCGATAAAATCCGAAATTTCAGTATTATAGCCCATATCGACCACGGCAAAAGCACGCTCGCCGACCGGATTCTGGAACAGACCAAAGCGGTTGCGCTGCGCGACATGGAAAACCAGCTTCTCGACAATATGGACCTGGAACGGGAACGCGGCATCACCATCAAGGCGCACGCGGTTACGCTGGTTTACCACGCGAAGGACGAACAGGACTACGTTTTTAATTTAATCGATACGCCGGGTCACGTGGATTTTAACTACGAAGTTTCGCGTTCGCTCGCCGCCTGCGAGGGCGCGGTGCTGGTGGTGGACGCTTCACAGGGCATTGAGGCGCAGACGCTTGCGAATACGTATCTTGCGGTGGACGCGGGGCTGGAAATCGTTCCGGTCATTAACAAAATTGATCTGCCGGGCGCTCAGCCGGAAAGGGTTCGTACCGAAATCGAGGATGTCATCGGGATTCCTGCGGACGACGCGCCGTGCATTTCGGCAAAGATGGGAATCAACATCGACCAGGTGATGGAGCAGGTCGTAAAATGCGTTCCGGCGCCGCAGGGCGATGAGACCGCGCCGCTCAAGGCTTTGATTTTCGACTCCTACTACGACGCCTATAAGGGCGTTATCATTCATATCCGCGTAAAGGACGGGCAGGTGCACCCCGGCGACGTCATCCGGATGATGGCGACCGGCGCGGAGTTTACCGTGGTGGAGTGCGGCTACGGGCGCGCGACGTGCCTGGAGCCGAGCGACGGTCTGAGCGCGGGAGAGGTCGGCTACATCGCCGCCTCGATCAAGGCAGTAAAGGAGGCCCGCGTGGGTGACACCGTCACCCTTGCGGAGCGCCCCGCAAAGGAAGCGCTGCCCGGCTACCGGTCGGTGCAGTCCATGGTTTTCTGCGGAATTTATCCGGCGGACGGCGCGCATTACTCCGATCTGCGCGACGCGCTCGAAAAGCTTCAGCTGAACGACGCCGCGCTTTCGTTTGAACCGGAAACCTCCATCGCGCTGGGCTTCGGCTTTCGCTGCGGCTTTCTCGGTCTGCTCCATATGGAAATCGTTCAGGAGCGTCTGGAGCGCGAATATAATCTGGATTTGATTACGACCGCCCCGAGCGTCGTTTACCGCATCACAAAAACCAACGGAGAGGTTATCTCTATCGACAATCCGACGAATTACCCCGACCCTTCCCTCATCGCCAACGCCGAGGAGCCGATGACCAACGCGCATATCTACACGCCGAGCGAGTACGTCGGCAATATTATGGATCTTTGTCAGGACCGCCGCGGCGTGTTCAAGGATATGAAATACATTGATACCGACCGTGTGGATATCCACTACGAGCTGCCGCTGAATGAAATCATTTACGATTTCTTCGACGCGCTGAAATCCCGTACACGCGGCTACGCCTCGTTTGATTACGAGCTGAACGGCTACCAGAAAAGCAATCTGGTCAAGCTGGATATCATGCTCAACGGCGACGTGGTGGACGCGCTTTCCTTTATTATTCATGCCGACAAGGCATACCCCCGGGCGCGCAAGATGGCGGAAAAGCTCTCGGAGAAGATTCCGCGCCAGCTTTTTGAGGTTCCGATTCAGGCCTGTGTGGGCGGAAGGATTATCGCGCGCGAAACGGTAAAAGCGATGCGGAAGGACGTTTTGGCCAAGTGCTACGGCGGCGACATCACGCGCAAGAAAAAGCTTCTGGAAAAGCAGAAGGAAGGCAAAAAGCGCATGCGCCAGCTCGGCACGGTCGAGGTTCCGCAGGAGGCCTTCATGAGCGTCCTGAAGCTGGATGAATAAGCATGAAAAACAGCGGAAATCAATTTACCTGCCCTCCCGGCAATGCACCATTCCAGAGATGCTGCTAATTTGCCATAATCCGGGAGGGCAAAGGGGAAGCAATAGAGGATGAGCCTTTTGAACAAAAATATCGGACTCTATCTCCATGTGCCGTTCTGCGACGGAAAATGCCCGTACTGCGATTTTTATTCCGTGCGCGGCAGCGAAGAACGGATGGAGCAATATACGAATAGTATCCTTGAAAAAATAAAATACTATGGAAGCCGGCTGAACCGGCGCGCAGATACGCTTTATTTTGGCGGAGGAACGCCAAACCTTCTGGGCGCGGATCGGTTGGCTTCTATTCTTGCCGCCGCGCGGGAAAGCTTCGGGCTGGAAAACGCCGAAATCACGCTGGAGGTAAACCCGAACGGGGATTTGCGTGAGTTTTTTAAAACAATCCGCGCAGCCGGGGCAAACCGCCTTTCCATCGGGTTGCAGTCCGCGAACGGGGAGGAGCTTTCGCTTCTGGGTCGGCGGCACACCGCCGCGCAGGCGGGGCAAGCGGTGCGCGACGCGCGGAACGCCGGGTTTGAGAATATTACCCTTGACCTGATGCTGGCAATTCAGCGCCAGACGCGGGAGAGTCTGCTTCGCTCCATCGATTTTATCGCTGATGCGGGCGTTCCCCATGTCTCCGCCTATCTGCTGAAAATCGAGCCGCATACGGTCTACCATCAAAAGCGGGCGCAGCTTTGCGTGCCCGATGACGACGAAGCAGGAGAATCCTATCTTTTTGCGTGCGAGGAGCTGGAAAAGCGCGGCTTTAAACAATATGAAATCTCCAACTTTGCGAAACCGGGATTTGAAAGCCGCCACAATCTGAAATACTGGCACTGCGAGGAATACCTCGGTCTCGGTCCCGCCGCACATTCCTTTCTTGACGGCAAACGGTTTTATTTTGAAAGGAGCATCGGCTCGTTTCTGAACGGCGGCGCGCCGGTAGAGGACGGAGAGGGGGGCGGCTTTGAGGAATACGCCATGCTGGCGCTTCGTCTGAAGGAGGGGCTCAGCGACGCTGCCTGCCGGGAGCGATTCGGTCACGACCTGCCTCAGTCGGTAAAAAAAGCCGCCAAACAGTATGAAAAATACGGTCTGACGGTTTGCGGCGAAACCGGCTTTCATTTTACCTGTGCGGGTTTTTTGGTTTCGAACACCCTGATTTCAGAAATTCTCTCTGCAAAGTAACGGCTATGCCCCCTTTTTGCCCTTGCCTTGTACGATTTATCGCAGTGCGTCAGTTTGTCTGAAACCCGAGCGGGAATCCTGTAATTCCCGCTTTTCCGTAATTTCACAATTAGTTTACAAATAGCATATTGACAAGAAAGAGTTTGAATGGTAAATTATATCTTAGAGTTAGCACTCACACGTTTAGAGTGCTAAATCGAATTTGAATGGAGATGAGGTCTTGGAGCTCAGTGAGAGAAAACAGAAAATCCTGGCGGCTGTAATCGATCTCTATATCGCCACCGGGGAACCGGTCGGCTCCAAGGCTCTTTGCGATACTCTCGATTTTACCGTTTCGTCCGCCACCGTCCGCAACGAAATGAGCGAGCTTGCTGAAATGGGTCTGCTGGAGCAGCCGCACACCTCGGCGGGCAGGATTCCCTCCCGAAAGGGATATCGGGTCTACATTGACACGCTCATGCGAAAGCATCCGATTTCCGGCGCGGAGCAGTGCTACATCGACAGTCTGCTGCTCCCCAGCGCCTACGACCCGGAAAAGCTGCTGGACGGCGTCGCCCGCGCGCTTGCGGGCATGACCAAATTTGCAGCGGTTTCCACCACGCCAAGCGGCAATTCGGCGGATATCCGCGCGGTACAGTTTGTGCAGACCAGCCGGCGTACCGCGATGGTGATTTTGATGACATCGGCGGGAACCATGAAAAGCCGGGTTTTCCACTGTGATTTTGACATTACCCCCGATATTCTCCGGGTGTTTTTCCGGGTACTGAACGAAAAACTGGTCGGGCTCCCGGTATCTACCATCACACCGGCCTATATCCAGTCGCTCGCGGCCTCACTCGGGGAAATGTCTATGCTGATGAGCTCGGCGCTGATGGCTGTGCTCGACGTGGCGCAGGATTCCATGCAGGCTGAGGTTTGCCTCGACGGCGAAATGAACCTGCTCTTCTGCCGTGAGCTTGGGCAGAACGGGCTGCGGCGGATTATGGATTTTCTTTCCAGACCGCAGGAGCTTTCACAGCTGTTGAATCAGCAGACCGGCAGTGTCAGGGTGATGATCGGCGAAGAAACCAACCGCCCGGAATTAAGTGATTCCAGTGTAATTGTTTCCCGCTACGCGGTGGGCGGCAAGGACGCGGGCGCGATTGCGATTATTGGTCCTACCAGAATGAACTATGGCAGGATCATATCAAATATAGAGTACCTTTCCGGCTCCGTGGAAAGAATGCTGACGGAGTTAATGGATATGGAATAGAAAGGGGTTACTTGTCTTGGGTGATAAGAAAGAACCATTGAATAAGAAAGAGACTGCGGAGCAGCAGAATGAAGCTGCCGCGCAAAGCGCAGCGGCAGAGCCGCAGCAGGAAACCGCGCAGGAGCAGCCAAAGGATGACGTTCAGACGCAGCTGGAAAAGGCAGGCGAAGAACTGAATAAACAAAAGGACTTATTATTGCGCACCGCCGCCGAATACGACAATTCCCGGAAGCGGACGGAGCGGGAAAAAGCAGCGATTTATTCCGACGCAACCGCCGCGGCGGTAACGGAGCTTCTTCCGGTTGCCGATAATCTGGAAAGGGCACTGGAACAAAAGGAGTGCAGCGCTGAGGATCTTCGTAAGGGCGTGGAGATGGTGATGAACCAGCTGGACGCCGCGCTGCAAAAGCTCGGGGTAACGGAAATGGGCAAGATTGGCGAACCCTTTAACCCGGAGCTGCACAATGCCGTATCCCACATCGACGATGAAAACGCCGGGGAAAATTCCATTGTTCAGGTCTTTCAAAAGGGTTATAAAATCAACGACAGGGTGGTTCGCCACGCAATGGTTCAGGTAGCCAATTAATCCTCTGTAACACCCATATGCATTTGCGCTATCCTTTTAGCTGTTACAGAGTACCGGCACATCCCCATTATTCAATTCTTTTTAACATATATTTTAATTGGGAACAAAACTTTACTGGAGGTAATTATTATGTCAAAGACTATAGGCATTGATTTAGGTACAACAAACTCCTGCGTAGCGGTAATCGAGGGCGGCGAGCCGGTCGTTATCGCGAACGCGGAAGGCGCCAGAACCACTCCGTCCGTCGTCGCTTTCTCCAAAACAGGCGAGCGCATGGTCGGTCAGGTGGCAAAGCGTCAGGCAATCACCAACCCGGACCGCACAGTATCCTCCATCAAAAGAGAGATGGGTTCCAACTATAAGGTAAATATCGACGAGAAGAGCTACACCCCGCAGGAAATTTCCGCAATGATTCTGCAAAAATTAAAGGGTGACGCAGAGGCCTACCTCGGCGAAACCGTTACCTCCGCCGTTATCACCGTTCCCGCCTATTTCACCGACGCACAGCGTCAGGCGACCAAGGATGCGGGCAAAATCGCGGGTCTCGACGTAAAGCGCATTATCAATGAGCCGACCGCCGCCGCGCTTTCCTACGGCATCGACAAGGGCGAAGAGCAGAAGATCATGGTTTACGAC
>JAEZWL010000077.1 GCA_023420245.1 Bacillota bacterium
TAAATGCAGATGCAATCCTTTTATTTGGTATTTTCAGATTATCTTAGATAGAGACAAAACAAAGCTTCGTATTTCGTTCATATTGCTGAAAGCAGAAGGGCAAGCCCGAACCGCACCCTGATCCAAGGTTCCCATCGCTCTGTGGGCAACCGGAGCGCAATGAAGCCCCGCGCGAACGGCAATTCCCTGCTGGTTCAATTTCTGGGCAACCAGTTCGCTGGGCTGGTCGGCAACGTTAAATGAAAGAACCGGAACAAAATAAGGCGCGACCGGCTCGGTCGTATAAAGCTTAATATTCTTCATTCTCATAAGGCTCCGATACATATACTGAACCAATTCCATTTCATGCTTATAAATGTAATCTATTGATTTTGCTTTTACAAATTCTATTCCGGCGTGAATACCTGCTATCCCCGGCATATTCTGAGTTCCGCTCTCCATCCGCTCAGGCATTGTTTGGGGCTGTTCCAGCATTGCGGAGCTCGTTCCGGTGCCGCCCTCCACAATTGTTTTAAGCAGCGATCCATTCGGCGTAATTAATATTCCCGTTCCCATGGGTCCATATAAGCCCTTATGCCCCGCAATGCAAAGATAATCAAATTTGTTTTCTTCCATATCAATCGGTAGGATGCCTGCCGATTGCGCGCAGTCAATCAAAATCGGGATTCCATATTCATGCCCCAATGCGGCAATTCGCTCAATAGGAAGGCGGATGCCGAAAACATTAGAGGCATGTGTGCATACAATCAGAGCCGTGTTTTCTCTCAATTCATTTCGAAACGAATTTACCGTTGCGTCGTTATCGCCCGGAAAAACCATAGCATGGGAATAGGTGATTCCCTGCTCGGACATCGCCTGAAGCGGTCGCATAACCGCGTTATGCTCTAAGCAAGAGGTTACGACGTGATCTCCCTGTTTTAACAAACCTTTTAGAACGTAATTAACGGAATGTGTGCAGTTCAAAGTAAACGCGACACATTCCGGACCCGGCGCGCGAAAAAACTCAGCCACAGCGCTGCGGCAGCGGTAGATTTCCTCCGCAGCCGCCAAAGACATATTATGACCTGCACGCCCGGGGTTTGCCCCATAATTTTTTAATGCGTTATCTACTGCGTTTATTACTGAAACCGGCTTGGGATAGGTTGTCGCGGCATTATCCAGATAAATCATGAAGAACCATCTCTTTCCGCGCGCCCAAGGACTTTAATCCCCATATTTCTCAGGATTTTTTCCGCTTCATCCGTTCGGAGCGGAACATATATACTGTAACCACAGCCAGCATTCGCAACACCTCTCGGTGTTCTTTCTACATATGATTTTATACCGTTTTGGAATAAAATATCACGACTTTTCATCGCGTATGTGATTGAGCTTAACATAATCAAAGGCTTGCCCACATTCATCACCTCTCTATTTTACTACAGAGTATGCTGTCAACAAGCCTTTTGATTATCCAAAACTGCGCCGTATTCCATCATAAAGCAACAGATTTAACACAAAGCATCCATAGTCTCCGGAGGTTATTCAATTAAGCAAACCGCGTGGGCTGCAATTCCCTTGCCTTCTCCCGTAAACCCGAGGTTTTCTTCCGTTGTTGCCTTCACATTGACCCTATCGATCGTAATTTTACAGGCATAGGCAATATTTTTGCGCATATCATTGATATATGGTTTCAATTTTGGTGCCTGCGCGATAACCGTTGAATCAATATTGGATATTGCATATCCCTTTTCATATACCCGTTCACACACGATTGAAAGCAGCTTCAGACTATCCGCGCCCTTATAAGCCGGGTCGGTATCCGGGAACAGTCCGCCGATATCACCCAGCGCGGCGGCGCCCAAAAGTGCGTCCGCAATCGCGTGAAGAAGAACATCCGCGTCAGAATGGCCAAGCAAGCCGAGATCATATGGAATTGCAGCGCCGCCCAGTAACAGTTTTCTGCCCGGAACCAATCTGTGAACATCATAGCCATGTCCGATTCTCATTTTATATCATCTCTGTTTTTCAATATTGTTTCTGCCGCCGCGATGTCATCCGATGTAGTCAGCTTTATATTGGTATATTCACCCTCACACAAATGAACGGATACCCCGATATGCTCCGCAAGCTGGCAGTCATCTGTATAATCTGCCCCATCCTCCTCTGCTTTTTCGACAGCCGCAAGATAGACGCTTTTTTTAAACACCTGAGGAGTCTGCACAGACCAAATTTTTGACCGTTCCGGCGTAGAAACCACAAACCCGTTTTGGTCAATTACCTTAACTGTATTTTTTTCCGGAACCGCAAGCGCGGAAGCGCCGTACTGAAACCCGTCCTCAACAGAACGGTTAATCTCCTCCGCCGTAATCAACGCTCTTGCTCCGTCGTGAATCGCGAAGTACTCCGTTTCCTGAGGCGCCGAATCAATTCCGGCCAAAACAGATTGCTGACGGGTACTTCCCCCCTCAACAATTTTGAACACCTTCTTAATTTTCCCCCTTTTAATATAGTGCTTCACATGATTTATTTCTTCCTTGCGGCACACAATAATAACACTTTTAATCAACTCCGCGTTTTCAAACGCGGCCATCGTACGCACAATCGCAGGAATCCCGCAAAGAGGTACAAACTGTTTAGAATAGCCAAGAGCCATCCGGGTGGAATTTCCCGCGGCTACAATGATCGCGCAGCAATTCGGCTTCGTTTCCATCTCTTTTCCCTCCAAAAATTCCAAACCCTGAATGTCTTTTATTATAGTATTTTCGATCACCTAACGCAAATTTTATTCCAATAATTTAAATAATGTTAATATTTAAATAAATTCTGTAAAAATATTGGTTGAAAACATTTATAAGAAAGTATATATTTTATATATATTTTAAAATAAAGGATTTGGTGAAACATGAGTGAACTGGCAGCAAAACGTGTGTCCGAGTCGGAGACCGAACAAATCCAAATGATTTTTGACAATCACCTAAACGGTCAAGGACGTGTATTCGGCGGCCAGCTGGCAGCATGGATTGATATTGTGGCCGGAATTGTAGCACGCCGACACAGCAACCACAACGTTACCACAGCGGAAATCGACAGCCTCCAGTTTAAAAGTCCCGTTTATGCGAACAGTGTAATCGTTTTTCACGGAAAAATGACTTATGTGGGAAAAACCTCCATGGAAGTGCGGGTCGACAGCTTCGTGGAGGATTTATCGGGAATTCGAAAATTGGTGAACACAGCCTACCTTGTAGAGGTCGCATTGGACGAAAATCAAAAGCCCGTACAGGTGCCTGAATTGATTCGTGAAACCTTTCAGGAGAAGGCAGAATGGGAAGCCGGCGAGAAGAGACGCCAGTTAAGGCAACTGCGCCGAAAAGAAGCATATTAAACAGCACAGCCTGCATCATTTTTGATGCAGGCTGATTTTATGATAAATTATAACGCAAATGAATGAAACTGTGATAAGGATGCAAACTATTTGTAACAACATATAGGAGTGAAGAATATGCTTGATCAGGCACCGGATAAAGAAGAGGAACAAAACCGTAATATGATATCGCAAACCGGCAAGACCTTGGAAGAAATCCTGCCGTATTTAATTTCCGGAGAGCCTGATGATTAAATCAGGCTCTTTTAACTTGCTGTTTTCATTCTCAATCTCAGTCTGTCGCTAATCATGGCGATAAACTCACTGTTGGTAGGCTTGCCGCGGGTATTGTGTATGGTATATCCAAAATAGGAGTTCAAAATATCGACATCCCCGCGATCCCACGCAACCTCAATCGCGTGACGAATTGCCCGCTCGACTCTGGAAGCGGTGGTTTCATACTTTTTTGCAACACTTGGATAAAGCCGTTTTGTTACCGCATTGATGATATCCGGAGTTTCTATGGCCATAATTATGGAATCGCGTAAATAATGGTACCCTTTGATATGAGCCGGTACACCGATCTGGTGGAGGATTTCCGTTACCTGTATTTCAAGCGACGGTTCCGAGGTACCTGCATTTTGGGATTTCACCTGACTTTTGGAGGTAATCCCGGTCATTGAGCAAAGCTGCATAATACGATCACACAGATCTGCCGCGTTAAAAGGACTGATTGCAAAGTAGGACGCACCGGAAATCATGACTTCTCTTTCCAAGGTTGGACTTGTAAAGTTCGATACAATGACAAACAACGGCTTTGTTCCCGACATTTTTGTCTGCGTCGCCTTCATAACCCCTATTCCATCCAATCTTGGCATAAATAAATCTGCTATAACAACGTCGGGATGGACCATTTCAATT
>JAEZWL010000158.1 GCA_023420245.1 Bacillota bacterium
GCCGGCGGCGCTAAGAAGGTCGTTATTTCCGCTCCTGCAAAGGATAAGGAAACCCCGACATTTGTTTGCGGCGTAAACCTCGACACCTATACCAAGGACATGAAGGTTGTTTCGAATGCTTCCTGCACAACTAACTGCCTTGCTCCTTTAACAAAGGTTATCAATGATAAATTTGGCATTGTGGAAGGTCTCATGACCACCGTTCACTCCACAACCGCTACCCAGAAGACCGTTGACGGCCCTTCCGCGAAGGACTGGAGAGGCGGCCGTGCGGCAGCCGGCAACATCATTCCTTCCTCCACCGGCGCTGCAAAAGCCTGCGCACTTGTTATTCCTGAGGTTAAGGGCAAACTGACCGGTATGTCCATGCGTGTACCTACCCTGGATGTTTCCGTTGTTGACTTGACCGTCAGCCTTGCAAAGCCGACCACCTACGATGAAATCTGCGCGGCTGTCAAAGAGGCTTCCGAAGGCGAAATGAAGGGTATTCTCGGCTACACTGAGGATGCTGTTGTTTCCTCCGACTTCCTCGGCGATTCCCGTACCTCCATCTTCGATAAGGATGCAGGTATCATGCTGAACGATCATTTCGTAAAGCTCGTATCCTGGTACGACAATGAGTGGGGCTATTCCAACAAGGTTTTAGACCTCATCAAACACATGAACAAAGTTGACCACGAATAAGTGATTCAATGATAAAAGCCTTGCAGCGAAAGCTGCAAGGCTTTTTTGCGGTTACAACGGAATAATCTCTCCAGGATCAGCGAAATATCTTCTGGCACAGTTGGCAGCCGGTCGGCGTGGTCGCGCAGCCGCCCTGCGCGGTCTCGCGCAATTCGGAAGGCATACTTTTGCCCACGCGGAACATGGCGTCCACCATTTCGTCAAAGGGAATCAGGCTGCCGACCCCGGAAAGCGCCGTCTGTGCGCAGACCAGAGCGGTGGACGCGCCGAGGGCGTTGCGGTTCTGGCAGGGCGCCTCCACTAAACCGGCCACCGGGTCGCAGACCAAACCGAGCAGATTGCTGATAACCATTGCGGAGGCGTCCAGACACTGCTTCGGCGTGCCGCCCATCAGCTGGGTTACCGCGGAAGCCGCCATCGCCGACGCGGTTCCGACCTCGGCCTGGCACCCTCCCTCCGCGCCGGAAACCGTGGCGTTGCGCGTGATCAGGTAGCCGATCGCTCCGGCGTTAAAAAGCGCGTCCACCATAATTCCGTCTGAAAAAGCGAAATTCTCCTGAACGGCGAGAAAGGTTCCCGGGATTACCCCGGAGGAACCGGCGGTCGGCGCGGCAACGATCAGCCCCATGGAAGCGCTGACCTCCAGAACTCCCATGGCGTAAGCCACCGCCTTTGCCATAATGGAACCGCAAACGGGCTTTTCAGACCTGCTGTGTAAAAATATCTTTTTTGCCTCTCCGCCAATCAGACCGCCCATGGAGGTAATTTCCCCCTCCAGCGACGTTTTTACTGCCTCTTTCATAATTCGGTAGGAGTGTGCCATGCGGAGGATTACCTCTTTACGCGAAATATCCGTAAGCTCCGTTTCACGCCGGAGCATTTCCTCCGATATGTTTGTTCTGTTTTGTTCGCAGAGCGCAATTAGCGCCGCGCCGCTGGTAAAGCTCATCATGCTTCTCCGTTCCGTTCGTTTGGTTGGTGTTATATTTTAATCGCCATCGCGCCCGAAATTTCCCGGTTCAGCCTGATTTTTTTCAGAAGCTCCGGGGGAATGTCGTTGTCAGTTTCGATGATGGTGTATGCTTCTTTCCCTTTGTTCTCCCGATATAAGCGCATAAAAGCAATGTTTACCTGATATTCGCTCAGGCAGCTCGTAATGTAGGCCACCACGCCGAAGGTATCGCGCTGCCGGACTAAAAGCGTCGTGTAATTGCCGGTCAGGTCTACTTCAATGTTATCGATTTTTTCAATTTTGCAGTTGCCACCGCCGGTGGATACACCCCGGCAGGTAACTGTTGTTCCGTTATCGGAAGTCAGCGCGATATCTACGGTGTTCGGGTGCATGTCCCTGTCGGTTTCGTTGATTTCAAATTGATATTCCAGCCCGGCCTGATTCGCGTAGAAAAAAGAATCTCTGATTCTGGGGTCCTCCGTGCGGAAGCCCAGTATCCCGCCAAGCAGGGCGCGGTCTGTACCGTGCCCCTTGTAGGTTTTTGCAAACGAACCGTAAAGGATGAAAAGAGCTTTCCTGATTTTAGAATCGGCAAGCTTCCCGGCAATCAAAGCGATTTTCAGCGCTCCGGCGGTGTGCGAGCTGGATGGACCGATCATGTTGGGGCCGACGACATCGAAAACGCTGATTTCCTTAATCATGGCAGCTTCTCTCCGGTATTTCAGTAATTTTAGGTCTGTTTACTGCTATTTTACGGCAGAATTATGGAATGTATGTATGCTTCTGGCAGCATAGCGTTAATAAATGGAGGCCGAATTGCCCTTTATTTTACAAAATCAACACCTTTGCAGTGTTATACTGGACCTGTAAAACATTTGTTGCCATTGATAAAGTAATTATTTTGTAACAAGTTAACCAAAAATAATATTAAAAGGTAAATAATATTACAAAAAATTAACAAAAACCTTGATATTTTAATAAATTGTGTTATTATAAACATATAAAGACAGAGGATGATAAAAGTAGTGGGAGTTGATTAAATGCAAGCGGTAAAAGCACCGGAGGACGGAAACCTGCCTCTTTATTTATTTCACCAGGGAACAAATACAAAGGCTTATCAATACATGGGCTTACATAAAACGGTTTTAAACAAAAAGGAATGCATGGTTTGCCGTGTTTGGGCTCCGAACGCAAAATCCGTTTCCATGATCGGTGATTTTAACGAATGGAAGCCGGAAAAAAACAAAATGGAGAAAATCAGCGAGGGAGTTTGGGAGTGCTGGCTGCCGTTTGTCATGGAGCAATTCGATACCTATAAATTTTGCGTCACCGATCAAAAAGGAAATCAGACTTTCAAGAGCGACCCTTACGCCTTTCATTTCGAGACCCGACCGGGCAGCGCCTCCAAATATTATGATTTGAGCGGCTACCAATGGGGGGATTCCGATTGGCAGAGGCAGAAGGCAGCCAAGCCTCACTACAGCCAGCCGGTAAATATCTATGAGGTTCATATGGGGTCGTGGCGCAGGTTTGAGGATGGAAATACCTTTTCCTACGATAAGCTTGCCGACGAGCTGGTACCTTATGTTAAGGAAATGGGATATACGCATATCGAGCTGATGCCGATTACCGAATATCCGTACGACGGCTCCTGGGGCTACCAGGTAACCGGATATTTTGCTCCGACCTCCCGCTTTGGGGAGCCAAAGCAGTTTATGAGCTTTGTGGATAAATGCCATAAAGCGGGAATCGGCGTTATCATGGATTGGGTTCCGGCTCATTTTCCGAAGGATGAGAGCGGGCTGGCTAAATTTGACGGAACACCTTGCTACGAATATGCCGACCCCAGAAAAGGCGAGCATAAAGACTGGGGTACTCTGGTATTCGATTACGGCAGAAACGAAGTAGTCAGTTTTTTGATTTCAAGCGCCGTATTCTGGCTGGAAAATTACCATATTGACGGGATTCGCGCCGACGCGGTCGCTTCCATACTATATCTGGATTACAGCCGAAAGGCCGGAGAATGGGTGCCGAACAAAAACGGCGGCAACGAAAATCTGGAAGCGGTTGCTTTTCTTCAAAAGCTCAATGAATCCGTATTTGCGCTCTTCCCGGAAGTGATGATGATTGCGGAGGAATCCACCTCCTGGCCGCTGGTTTCCAAACCGACGTTCTGCGGCGGGCTTGGATTTAACTATAAATGGAACATGGGCTGGATGAATGATATGCTCCATTACATATCGCTTGACCCGATTTACCGTAAGTTTAACCACGATAATATTACCTTTTCGTTTGTGTACGCGTTCTCAGAAAACTTTATCCTTCCGATTTCCCACGACGAGGTTGTTCACGGCAAATGTTCGCTTATGAATAAGATGCCCGGAACGGACGAGCAGAAGTTTGCTTCGGTCAGGGCGTTTATGTGCTATATGATGGCGCACCCCGGGAAAAAGCTGATCTTTATGGGAACGGAATTCGGGCAGTTTATCGAGTGGAATTTTGAGCAGGAGCTTGACTGGCTGCTTCTGGATTATGAACCGCACCGCCGTCAGCAGCAGTTTTTTAAAGATTTGAACCGTTTCTATTTGGAAAACTCACCTTTGTGGGAGGTTGACTTTACCTGGGAGGGCTTTTCCTGGATTTCCAATGACGACTACACGCAAAGCGTGATCGCGTTCCGAAGAATCGATAAATCCGGCAGAGAAATTATTGCCGTCTGCAATTTTTTGCCGGAACAGCGCAATCACTATTCGATCGGCGTTCCTGTGGATGGTACCTATGAAGAAATATTCACCTCTGACGATACCCGGTACGGAGGGAGCGGAATCCAAAACGGGACGGACATTGCCGCGCAGCCTAAGCCGATGCACGGCTGTGAACAGTCCATTGAGCTTACGCTTCCGCCGCTTTCGGTAATTTACCTCAGGTGCAGGCACCGCAGGGAGGTCGAATCCCCCCAAGCAGAAATAGTAAAATCAGCTAAAAACAAAGCAACAGACAAACCGGTTAAATCAACAAAAAATAAAAAGACAAACACAAAAAACAAGTAAGTGCTTAAGGAGGGAATTGATATGTTGCCAAAGCAAGAAGTAGTCGCGATGCTGCTGGCCGGCGGTCAGGGAAGCAGACTTGGGGTACTTACAAAAAACCTGGCAAAACCGGCTGTTCCATACGGAGGAAAATACCGTATCATCGATTTTCCGCTTTCAAACTGTGTGAATTCCGGTATTGAGACAGTCGGCGTACTAACCCAGTACCAGCCGCTAGTGCTGAACGAATATATCGGGAGCGGTCAGCCCTGGGATCTGGACAGCATGAACGCGGGGGTACGTGTACTACCGCCGTATCAGCGCAGCCGCAAATCTGACTGGTACAAGGGAACCGCGAACGCCATTTATCAAAACATTCAGTATATTGAGCGTTATAATCCGGAATATGTCGTCGTCCTTTCGGGTGACCATATCTATAAAATGGATTATTCGAGAATGATTGCTTTCCACAAGGAGAAGGAAGCCGACTGCACGATTGCGGTAATCGAAGTACCGGTTGAGGAGGCCTCCCGGTTTGGTATCCTGAATACCCGGGAAGACGGTTCAATTTACCAGTTCGATGAGAAGCCGAAGGTTCCGAAGAGCAATCAGGCTTCTATGGGAATTTATGTATTTACCTGGAGCAAGCTGCGCAAATATCTGGAGGAGGACGAGGCGAGTCCGAAATCCTCCAACGATTTCGGCAAGGATGTTCTTCCTGCTATGCTGGAAGCCGGCGAGCGCATGATTGCGTATAAATTCGAAGGCTACTGGAAGGATGTCGGAACAATCGACAGCCTGTGGGAATCCAATATGGATTTGCTCAACCCCAACATGCAGCTCGATTTAAGTGAAGAAACCTGGAAAATCTATTCCCGGAATCCCGTTATGCCGCCGCATTACATCGCCAAAGGTGCCAGTGTGCAAAATTCCCTGGTGGCAGAGGGCTGCAACGTTTACGGTGAAATTGATTTTGCGGTGCTGTTTGCGGGTGTATACATCGCGCCCGGCGCGGTCGTTAAGGATTCCATCATTATGCCCGGCTCGCGGATTGAAGAGAATGCGATTGTTCAGTATGCCATCGTCGCGGAAAACGCGGTAATCGGCAAGGGTGCCGTAGTCGGCGCAAGACCGGAGGATATTGAAAACAAGGATGAATGGGGTGTGGCTGTGGTTGGTGCCGGCTGCATGATTGCCCCCGGCGCGACCGTTCCGCCAAAGGCAATGATAGATGCGGAAATGCTTGCAGAGGAGGCTTCGAAATAATGCGCGGAAATAATGTGATGGGATTAGTTTTTTCGAATGTTCACGATGAAAAGATTCGCGAACTCACCGAGCGGCGAACCATGGGTTCGGTGCCGTTCGGAGGGCGTTACCGCTTAATCGACTTTCCACTTTCCAATATGGTAAACTCGGGAATTAACAAAGTCGGCATTATCACCAAAAGCAATTATCAGTCCTTAATGGATCACCTCGGTTCCGGCAAGGCGTGGGATTTATCGCGCAAGCGCGAAGGGCTGTTCATGCTCCCGCCCTTCGGGAATACCTCGTCGGTTAATAACAGCCGCATTGAATCGCTGGCATCCATCAATATTTTTTTGAAGAACTCCAAAGAGGAGTTTGTCCTCCTCAGTGACAGCGATACAATCTGCAACATCGATTATACCGACGTGCTTTCGTTCCATGTAAAGCACAGGGCGGATATTACGGTGATTTACCGCTTTGGGAAGCTGCCGGATAAAATCTGCGATCCGTCGGTCTTTACCATCGACCCGGACGGTCGTGTGCGCGATATGCTGGTGAATCCCAATACGGACAGCGAATGCAATTTCGGGATGTGCATGCTGCTGATCAAACGCGAATTGCTGATGGAAATGGTCTCGGACTGCGTCAGCCGTAACCTCTATAACTTCAAGAGGGACTTTTTGCAGAGAAACATCTCAAACTACGCGGTTTACGCGTACGAATTTAAGGGGTATGCTCAAACCATATGCTCGATGAATTCTTACTTTGACGCAAATATGTCTTTGATGCTGCCCACCGTTCGCTCCCAGCTTTTCCATCCGGACAGACCGATTTACACCAAGGTTCGGGATGATATGCCGGCGCGGTACGGTCTCGGCTCCAGCGCTTCAAATTCGCTTATCGCGGATGGCTGTGTGATTGAGGGCAAGGTGGAAAACTGCGTCCTGTTCCGTGGCGTTCACATTGGCAAGGGGACAAAGGTAGAAAACTGTGTAATTATGCAGGACAGCGTGGTTGGTCCGAATTGCAAGCTGAATTATGTCATCATCGACAAGGATGTTGCGATCAAGAACGACCGCTCACTGCTCGGGTTCCAGTCCTATCCGGTGTTTATCAGCAAGGGCAGCATTGTCTGACCGGTTTATGATAAGGATCAAGAACAAAAAGGGGGTTAAAAAATGAAAGTTTTATACTGCACAAGCGAAGCGAGGCCTTTTGCCGCCACGGGTGGGCTTGCAGATGTGGCAGGCTCGCTGCCGCAGGCGCTGCGCCTTCGGCTGATCGGCTGCCGCGTGGTGATGCCGCTTTATGAAGAAATTCCGCAGGAGCTGCGGGATAATATGAAATTTGTTACCAGCCTTTCCGTTCCGGTTGCGTGGCGCCGCCAATACTGTGGTGTTTTTGAGGCTCATGTCGGCGGTGTGATTTATTACCTGATTGACAATCAGTACTATTTCAAGCGCAGCGGTTTATACGGCCACTATGACGACGCGGAGCGCTTCGCGTTTTTATCGCGTGCCGCTCTGGAAATGCTCCCTTACATTGATTTCAAGCCCGATGTGATTCACTGCAACGACTGGCAGACAGCACTTGTACCGATTTATTTCAGTATTTTCTATGCAAATAACGATTGGTACAAGGGAATCAAAACCGTACTTACCATACATAACATACAGTATCAGGGGAAATACGGCAGAGAGCTTGTTCAGGATGTTCTGGGCATTCCGCAGTCCGATATTTCCGTCATTGAATACGATGACTGCATCAACCTGCTTAAGGGCGCAATCGAAACGGCGAACCGTGTAACGACGGTCAGCCCGACTTACGCGCAGGAAATTCTCGACCCGTGGTTCTCACACCATCTTGACGGCATCTTAAAGGAACGCCAATGGAAGCTTTCCGGTATTTTAAACGGTATCGATACCGTCAGCTACGACCCGCAGACAGACCCGGATTTGTACGAGCACTATTGCGCGGAGGATATGTCCGGTAAAACAAAGAACAAGCTGGGTCTACAGGAAAGGCTGGGCTTGAATCAAGACCCGGAGGCTCCGCTGATTGGCATGGTAACCAGAATGGTTTCCCATAAGGGTCTCGATCTGGTGAAGGAATCCCTGGATCAGATCATGCGTGAGAAAAATGCACAGTTCGTGATTCTCGGCTCCGGTGATTGGGAATATGAAACCTTCTTTAAGGAAATGCAGAATAAATATCCGGGGAGACTGTGTGCCTGCTTTGGCTTTGTACCGGAGCTTTCGCGCAAGATTTATGCGGCTTCCGATATATTCCTTATGCCGAGCAAGAGTGAGCCGTGCGGATTGTCTCAGATGATTGCGCTCCGTTACGGCGCGGTTCCGGTTATCCGGGAAACCGGCGGGCTGAAGGATTCCATTCATGACAGCGGCGATGGAGAAGGCAACGGATTTACCTTTATGAACTACAGCGGCGGCGATATGCTCAACGCGGTCTACCGCGCGCTGGAGGGCTACGACAATCCGGAGGGATGGAAAATCCTTGCGGAACGTGCAATGAAGTGTGATTTTAGCTGGGGACGCTCCGCGAACGAATATATTCGCCTGTACCGCGAGCTGATTAAGAGCGAATAAACACTGAAAAAAGTTGGTCTGCCGTGAAAGCGGCAGGCTGTTTTCACCGGACGAGTCTCATTTTTCGTTTGAAAGAATAATGACGGGAACTCTGGTTAAAACAATCAATAATTATAGCAATTAACTATATCATTCATACAGAGCAGGAGAAAGGAAAGATAAATATGGATTTATCGGTAGAAGAGGAAGAACTGCTTCGGGATATCCGCAATGAGGAGCGCTACCCGATTGTGAGGCTGGAGCTGCACAATTCCGAACAAGAGGAACTGGTGAGCATCGCGCTGAATCATGTTAGAATCACAGACCCGGAGGACTCGATGGAGCTGGTGAAGCAACGCGGGGAAACGCTGAAGAGCCTGATGGAACGGGGCTTGGTTTTCATTGACTATACCGTGCGTGTTTGGGTTTCGGGCGATTATGACGTTTATTATAAGAGCAGGATTTATGAGCTGCTTTGCCATACGGTCATGGAGGGTGCCAAAAAACCGGGCGCGGTGTTTAACCTGCCCTATATGCGGAAGGGCTACGCTCAGTTAACCTTTCAGGGGCTCAAGCTTGCTTCATCTTTAGAGTCATGACCACCCGTAAAACGGGTGGCTTGCACTAGCCCTAAAAGGGCATAAGATTGCCAGCGCCTAAAAGACGCTGGCTTTCACTTTGTTCAAGCCGTAGTGGATTGACTACCGGCTAACCCT
>JAEZWL010000188.1 GCA_023420245.1 Bacillota bacterium
GGATAAGCTCTGGGATGTGACCGTTACCGTGAAAGCCGGCGACCGGTTAAAGGGCGGCGATATTTACGCGGAGTGCCCGGAATCTACCATCATCCGCCACAAATGCATGGTGCCCCCAAGGCTTTCCGGAATAGTGACCAGCGTTGCGACCAGCGGTTCTTACCGCATTAACGATACCATTCTGGAATTGACGGACGATTTAGGGGAAGTACATAAGCTTACCCTTTGCCAGAGATGGCCGATTCGTACCCCGCGCCCTGTTACCACACGCATTCCTGCCAGCATCCCGTTGGTAACAGGTCAAAGAATCATCGATACCCTCTTCCCGATTTCCAAAGGGGGAACGGCGGCGATTCCGGGCGGCTTCGGAACCGGTAAAACAATGACACAGCACCAGCTTGCAAAGTGGTGCGACGCGGACATTATTATCTACGTCGGCTGCGGGGAACGCGGCAACGAAATGAGCCAGGTGCTTACCGAATTCACCGAGCTGGTTGACCTGAAATCCGGCAGACCGATGACGGACCGTACCGTTTTGATCGCGAATACAAGCAACATGCCGGTTGCCGCGCGTGAGGCATCCATTTATACGGGGATTACGCTCGGCGAATATTACCGCGATATGGGATACCACGTCGCAATTATGGCGGACTCCACCTCCCGCTGGGCCGAAGCGCTCCGTGAAATATCCGGACGTCTGGAGGAAATGCCCGCAGAGGAAGGCTTCCCCGCCTATTTGCCAAGCCGCCTCTCTGAATTCTATGAACGCGCGGGCATGGTAAACAATCTGAACGGCACCGACGGCTCCATTACAATTATCGGCGCCGTTTCTCCGCAGGGCTCTGACTTTTCGGAGCCTGTTACACAGAACACAAAGCGCTTTACCCGCTGCTTCTGGGCGCTGGATAAGGCTCTGGCATACGCAAGGCATTATCCGGCAATCAACTGGACGCAAAGCTACAGCGAGTACTTCGGCGATCTGGACCCGTGGTTTGAGAAAAATGTCGGCGAGGAATTCGTTCAGTACCGCAAGCAGATGAACCGTCTGCTTCAGGAAGAAAACAAGCTGATGGAAATTGTTAAGCTGATTGGTTCGGACGTTCTGCCCGACGACCAGAAGCTGATTATCGAAATCGCACGCGTAATCCGCGTCGGTTTCCTTCAGCAAAACGCCTTCCACCCGGACGACACCTTTGTTCCGTTGGAAAAGCAGATGCTTATGATGAAAGTAATCCTTCATCTTTATAAAGAGGCAAAGCAATTAATTGCTGCCAGCGTTCCCATCTCCGGTATTATCAACTCCGGTATGTTCGACAAGCTGGCGAAAATGAAATATGACATTCCCAACAACAAACCGGAGATGTTCGACGACTATATAACGGAAATTGATCAGGCGCTGACAAATGTTATGTCTGCCTGATACCGGAATTGACTGATCCAATAAATTTACCTAAGAAGGTGGTTACGCCATGATTCTTGATTATATCGGCGTTAAAGAAATCAACGGTTCACTGATTGTGCTGGATGATGTAAAAAATGCTTCTTTTGAAGAGGTCGTTAATATTCGCATGGATGACGGTACGATGCGCCAGGGAAGAATTGTGCAAATGGAAGGAAACCGTGTCGTCATACAGGTTTTTGAAGGAACACGCGGAATTTCTCTTGGAAACACACGTACAAGGCTGATGGGGCACCCCATGGAAATGCCTCTCTCCCCTGAAATTCTAGGTCGTGTTTTTGACGGTGCGGGGCGCCCGATTGACGGTCTGGGCGATATTTTCCCAGTAAAAAGAGCCAATATCAACGGCACGCCGATTAACCCGGTGTCGAGAGTTTATCCAAAAAACTATATCAATACGGGAATTTCTACCATCGATTCCCTGATCACGCTGATTCGCGGGCAGAAGCTCCCGATTTTTTCCGGCTCCGGTATGAAGCAAAATGAGCTTGCCGTTCAAATTGCGCGTCAGGCAAAAATCAGCGATGAAAGCGGAGAAAACTTCGCAATTGTATTTGCCGCGATGGGCGTTAAAAACGATGTTGCGGAATACTTCCGCCGGTCCTTTGACGAATCCGGCGTTCTGCAAAAGGTTGCCATGTTTCTCAACCTTTCCAACGACCCGATTATCGAGCGTATTCTGACCCCACGCTGTGCACTCACAGTGGCGGAATACCTCGCGTTTGAATTGAACATGCATATCCTTGTCATTATGACGGATATGACCTCTTACGCGGAAGCCCTGCGCGAATTCAGTTCCTCTAAGGGAGAAATCCCCGGAAGAAAGGGCTTCCCGGGCTACCTGTATTCCGACCTTGCTTCGATTTACGAGCGCGCCGGAATGGTAAACGGTAAAAAAGGCTCCGTTACACAAATTCCGATTTTAACGATGCCGAACGACGATGTCACCCATCCGGTTCCCGACCTGACCGGTTATATTACCGAAGGTCAGATTGTTCTGGATCGCTCCCTCGACAGTGCCGGCACCTACCCGCCCGTATCCGTTCTGCCGTCTCTTTCCCGTTTGATGAAGGACGGTATTGGCAAGGGTTATACGCGCGAGGACCACTCGGCACTTTCCAATCAGCTGTTTGCGTCCTACGCGAAAGTAATGGACGCTCGTGCGCTGGCTTCGGTTATCGGCGAGGAGGAGCTTTCTCCCTCCGATAAGAAATACATCGAGTTCGGTCATCACTTTGAAACACAGTTTGTCAATCAGGGCTTTAATGAAAACCGTACGATTGAACAGAGCCTTGATTTGGGCTGGCAGCTTCTCTCCACGCTTCCCCGCGGAGAATTGGACCGTGTGGATGACGCTACCCTGGACACGTATTATGAAAGAGCGAAGGAACAGGTGCGGACCCTCGCTGAAAACAAGGCGGAAAATGAATAAGAAAATCATAAATCCGGAGGAGGTGAGCCATAATGAGTGATCAGATCGTCCCTACCAAAGGAAATCTGCTTGCAATCAAAAAAACGCTGGAGCTTTCGCGGTCGGGGTTTGAGCTGCTGGATCGGAAGCGTAATATATTAATCCGTGAAATGATGACTCTGATTGGCAGAGCTGCCAAGATTCAGGATAAAATTGACCAGACCTACGATGAAGCGTATGCCGCGCTTCAAAGAGCGAACATTACGCTCGGTATCTGCGATGAGCTTTCGCGTACCGTACCGGTTGACCACGGACTGAACGTTGCCTACCGCAGTGTAATGGGAGTGGAAATTCCGATGGTTTCACTTGACTCCGAAAATATTCCGGTGCCGTTCGGTCTGGATTCTACCAACATTATTCTGGACAACGCTTATTTGAAATTCACGGAAGTAAAGCGGCTCACCGCGGAGCTTGCCGAAGTGGAAAACAGCGTTTACCGGCTTGCAGACGCAATTAAAAAGACTCAAAAAAGAGCAAATGCTTTAAAAAATATTATGATTCCGCGTTTTGAAGCTACGGTTAAGTTTATTACAGACGCGCTGGAGGAAAAGGACAGAGAAGAGTTTTCTCGCCTGAAGGTTATCAAGCGGCAAAAACTAAACAAATAAGGCTCTATGATTAAGGATGCGCTGCGGCGCATCCTTTTGTATAGTCGATTGCTCTCTATAGCCGACTAACTCCAAAACCTGCCAGTCCTTTTGGTCTGTTTTCCGTGCTGCCGCGTTGTCCTCCTCGCCAGGCGCCAGCCTGGCTTCGTCGTCTGCCTTGCATCACAAAAAATATCCTCGCAAATCCTTAGCTGTTTTAAAGTTAATCGACTATATTACGAAAATTTACGGCTGTGCGGTGGGGCAAGGCCTGAGCGAAAAAAAGCCATATGAAGGTGAAAATCACCCGCATATGGCTTAAAATTCATTTTACGCTATGAGCAGTTCAAATATCCTCGAGGTCAACAACGGTCTTGTCCTCTGTTGAGGCATAGTTCAGCTTTTCCACGATCTCTTTGGTGTCGCGGGCAATTACAAGCTCTTCATTGGTGGGCACAACATAAACGGCAACCTGCGAATCAAAGGTAGAGATTTTACCCTCCGCGCCGGACACCATCTTATCGTTCTGCTCCGGGTCGATTTTGAGACCCAGATATTTCAGACCACGGCAGATACCGTAACGCAGGTGAGCCTGATTTTCGCCCAAACCGGCAGTAAATACAATTGCATTTACACCGTTCATTGCGGCGGCATAAGCGCCGATATACTTAACAATCTGATAAATCAGCATTTCGTGAGCAAGAATCGCTTTGGGGTCGCCTTTGATTTCTGCCTTTGTCACATCACGGTCATCACTGAAACCTGCAATACCGAGCAGACCGGATTTCTTGTTCAGAATATCATCCATTTGAGTCGGCGTGAGCTTTTCCTTTTCCATGATGAAAGTGACAACGGATGGATCCAGAGAACCGGAACGGGTACCCATCATGAAGCCATCCAACGGAGTCAGACCCATGCTGGTATCGATCACCTGTCCGCCCTTTATAGCTGCAATAGAAGACCCGTTGCCAAGGTGGCAGGTAATCATATTGATATCTTCCAGCGGCTGATGCATCAAATGCGCGCAATGGTTGCTGACATAACGGTGGGATGTACCGTGGAAGCCGTAGCGGCGGATTTTGTATTTCTCATAATATTCATATGGAATTGAAAACATATATGCCCTCGGCGGCATTGTAGAGTGGAAGGATGTATCGAATACTACACATTCCGGAACATCCATGCCAAAAACATCACGGCACGCAAGAATACCCTGCAGCTCCGGACCGTTATGAAGAGGAGCCAACGGAATTAAGCTTTTAATGCCTTCAATTACATCGTCGTTGATGTAAAGGGATTTATGGAATATGGCTCCGCCCTGCGCCA
>JAEZWL010000025.1 GCA_023420245.1 Bacillota bacterium
GAGCAGCAGAACGGCTTGCCGCAGATACCGAGACCGCCGAGCATTTTTGCCTCGTCGCGTACGCCGATTTGGCGCAGCTCGATTCGGGTGCGGAATACCGAAGCCAAATCCTTAACCAGCTCGCGAAAATCCACACGACCGTCCGCGGTAAAATAAAAGAGAATCTTCGTATTGTCAAAGGTGTATTCCACATCCACAAGCTTCATTTCAAGCTTATGCGCCGCAATCTTCTTCAAGCAGATATCAAACGCGGATTTTTCCTTTGCGGTGTTGTCCGCCAGCTTCTTCAAATCCTCCTTGGTTGCCACGCGAATGAGCTTTTTCAGCGGCTGAACGATGCCGTCGTCACCGATCTGGCGGTTTTCCATCGCCACCTCGCCGCACTCGACTCCGCGCGCGGTTTCCACAATGACCATATCGCCCTGCTTCAAAATATTGCCGTCGGGGTCAAAATAATATACTTTTCCTACGTTTTTAAAACGAACGCCTACTACCTCGGCCATTGATTTCCTCCAAAATATGTTTTTATTCTATCGATATCCAATTGATTATGATCTTCCCGCCGCCGTGCGAAGTCCCGCGCACAGCGCCGTAACCAGCAGAGCGGCATTTGCGTTTCGGTCGAGCGCCCGACCGGCATTTTTCACTTCCTGCAAAAGCAGAAATATTTTATCGCGGGTCAGACCCGCGCCGAGCTTTTCCGCCGCCTCGCGCTGACCGGAAAGGCAGGTCTCCCCGCCCGAGCGAAGAACCGCCGCGTCGCGGAAAATCAGCTCCAACTGAGCCAGCACCGAGCGGAGCAAACCCTTGTCTTTGATCAAACCGGACGTGAGGAACAGTAAATCGGCTTCATTTTTTGCGGTGATTGCCTGGGCAAGCCCGGCGGTATATTCCAAATCAACCCCGTCCGCCTTTCGGGCGTCCTCCAGCAAAAAGGACTGCGCGCGTGAGCGCACCGTCGGCAAAAGGGCGGACGCGCTGACGGTTGTTAAAAGGAACCGCACATTTTCCGGGGGCTCCTCGAGCACCTTCAGCAGAGCGTTCTGAGAAATCTCCGACATATTTTGCACACCTGCCAGAAGATAGACCCTGTTGGGCGCCTCGTTTGGTCGGATGTACGCGCCGGAACGGATTGCACGGATTGCGTCTACAGGAAACGCGCGCGGGTCTGTGTCGCCGTCCAGAACGGTAATATCCGGGTGGGTGCCCGCAAGCGCCTTTAAGCAGCCGGGGCAGTGCCCGCAGGGCTTTTCGCCCGTGCCGACGCAAACCGCCGCGCGCGCCAGAATTTCAGCCAAAACAGCCTTGCCGCTTTGGGCGGAGCCTTCCAGAATTACCGCGTGGGGAAAACGCCCCTCGTCGAACGCGAGGGACAGCAGGGCTTTTGTCTGCTCGTTCCCCGCAAAGCCTTCAAAGTTCAATGCACTCATACCTTTTCAAAGCGATCCACACTTAATACAAATATGGTGGAGCCTCCCACGGTAACCTCCACCGGGAAGGAGGAATACATTCCGACATCCATTGTCGTAGTGCTTGGCACCAGCTGGGTTCGGCGGCTGCTGTGCCTGGAAACGATGCTGATAACCTGATCAACCTTATCGTCCTCCGTACCGACAATAAAGGTGGTGTTGCCGGCCATTAAAAATCCGCCGGTGGTCGCCAGCTTGGTAACGGAAAAACCTTCCTTTGTCAGCGCCGCGGAAACGATGCCGCTGTCGTCATTGCTTACGATCGCAACTACCAGTTTCATAATATCCCTCCGTTTATTCCATTTACAAGAGCCGGACGCGTAATCCGGTGTCTGCCGCCGCTGCGAAAACCCTTTTGCCCATTTTAGCCTATTCTTCATTTAATTTTATGACGAATCTTCTGTTTCAATTTTATTTTAGCACTTTTAATGAAAAAAAGCCATACTTACGCAAAAAGTCTATGACATCTTTCGTAACTTCCTCCCCCGGCATCACCACGGGGATACCGGGAGGACAGGGGCATGCCGTTCCGGCGGCAATTCTGCCGGAGGCGGATTCCAGCGAAACCGTTTCAGCTGGCGCAAAAAGCGCGGCGCGCAAGCCGGTTTTTACAGGAGGGAGGGGCGGCAAAGCCGGAGGAACCGGCAGCGCCTCCCTGACCGGCAGCAAGGCGATTGCGTCCGCAAGGCGGGCAAAATCCGCGTCCGTATTGAATGGCGTGGCAATCAGCACCACATGGGTGCCGTCGGCATACTCCGGCTCCACGCCCGCGCCCCGAAAAATTTCGGCGGCTGAGGTACCCGGGATTCCGATCGCTCCGGTGTTGAGCGTGATACGGGTCGGGTCAGTCAAGCCCTCCGGCGCGGTAATTCCATATTCCCGCGCAGCCTGCCGGATTTCATCCACCTGCTTTTGCAAACGGACATAAGCTTTTTTATGCTCCCCAAGCCACGCGCGGCTGTAATCAAGCGAAGCCATGACCGCGTAATTGGGGCTGGTGGAGCCGAACAGCGCCATTGCGTCCTTCGCGTCCTGTGCGTAGCGTTCGTCCGCGATATTCAGCCACGCGCCGCCGGTCAGCACATTCATCGTTTTGTGCGCGGAGCAGGCGGTCATACTCGCGCCGAGCGCAAGCGGGTGAAGCTTTGGCTCGGTAAACATCAGGTGCGCTCCGTGGGCGTTGTCCACAAGCAGCGGGATATCCCGCTCCCGGCAAGCCTGGGCGATCGCCGGAATATCCAGCAGCTGCCCGTAATAGCTCGGGCTGGTAACGTAGACCGCCTTTGCCTCCGGGTGCCGCGCAATCACGGATATAAGCTCCTCCAGCATCGACCAGACCGGCTGCAAATCGAGCAGCGCCATCGCGTTCACCGCAGCGCGGTGAACCGTTCTGGAGCAAATGACCGTTCCGCCGTTTGGCGCCGCCAGACGGAACATCGCCTGAATACAGAGGGTGCAGCCGCCCGCGGAAATACAGGCGCGCGCCGCGCCGAACAGCTTTGACGCAAGCAGCTCCGCCTCCAAAATCGGGCCGTCTGCCTCAAAAAGGCTGTCGGTATCCTGCAGCTCGGTAAAATCCAGAGAAAAAAGGTCCTGCGGCAATGCCTCCGCATTGTTTTTATGCCCCGGCGTGTGAAAGGACGAACGGTTCTTTTCCCGGTGCCGGATTAAAGCGGAATAAAGCGGTGTCTCCATGAAAAAGCTCCTTTAAGAAAAACCGCACAGCGCTTCGGCCGTACGGTTTGAAGGTTTCATCAGTCGCCCCGATAGTTTTTACTGGGCAGTTCCGATTCATAAATAAAATTAGCGACCCTATCGCTGCATTTTTTGAGGTCCGGCACGAGCACATCTGCTCTGTGCTCACTGATCATTATTGTTTGGGATTTATAATCGTTGTCCCCGGGGATTCTTTCCTGACTGATCGGATATTTCAGGTAGGTAAGGGAATTTCCCGCCATACCAAGAATTTCGTTTTTTGTCATGTTGGTTTTGACAAGCGGCAGGACGTCATATAGTGTATTGTAAATTGCGCCAATATTGGAGCCTTTCATCTTGTCCACAATGCTGGAGAACACCTTGCGCTGGCGTTCGGTACGCGCAAAATCGTCGCCGATTACGCGAATACGGGAATAGTAGTGCGCCTGCGCGCCGCTCAGGTTGAAGGTGCCCTCCTTCAGGTTTCTCCTCGGGTCACCGGAATTTTTATTGATTTCCTTCGCTTCGGCAGCCGTAACAGTTACGGTAACACCGCCGAGCTTGTCTATAATCTTATTGAATGCGGAGTTGTTAACAATCACATAACGGTCAATATCCGTGCCGAAATTCGCTTCAATTGTTTTGACCAGAAGCTTCGCGCCCGCCGCGTCGCCGCCCGCCGCCGCGTAAGCCACATTGAGGCGGTTGCTGCCGTGCCCCGGAATCGCAACATACATATCGCGCATAAAGGAGGTCAGCTTTAATTTGTTGTGGCGGGTATCCACAGATACCATCATCATACTGTCGCTGCGGCCGATGTCGTTTTTCTGGTAATCGTCAACGCCGAGCAGCAGGACATTCGTGATCGCGTCGTCGTGGTAAAGTCCGCCGAGGATACCGGACTTGGCGCTGGTGGTGCCTCCGCTTTCGGGAACCGATTCAAACAGCGGACCGGTATCCACCCTGGATGGCGTCGGTTCCTCCCCGAAATACTGAATGCGCCCAAGCATGTTGTCCGCAACAATACAGCCCACGCCGCTGAACAGCATTAAAACGCTCAGCGCGAGAACGGCGATATTGCGCGCCAAATGGCTTGTATGTCTTCCCGCCCTGCGAGTACTTTTTATTTCTTTCATGTTTATTAACTCCTGACTTAGGTTAGTCTGGGTACTGACCGTAACATTATACTCTGCGACTAAAATATCGTTGTTCTTTATTATAATCATTTTTTCAGCAAAATGCAATTTCCTAATTAATTTGGTACAAATTATTTACCGCTGTTAGAAAATGTATCCTGCTCGTCAAGCGTCAGGGCGTAGGAGGGCAAAAACTCCTCCACAAAACAATCGGCTTCCGGCAGATGCAGGTCATTGACCGCCTGCCGCAACGCCTCCTCCGCCTTGGAAAATTCGGAATTGCCCATTCCCTTTTCCTCAATGCATTTAATTACGGCGGAGAGCTTGTCCGCCGCCTTTACCAACGGCAGAAGCTCCCGGTCGCCTTGCCGTGAAGCGGTAAAAACGCTTTCATAGTCGGGCCTCAGGTCGTCGGGAAGCAGGCTAAGCAGCTTGTGCCGTGCCACATGCTCCACCTCGCGGTAGGCGTTCCGGATTTCCGGGTTATAATATTTGACAGGCGTGGGAAGATCACCGGTCAGAATTTCGGTCGCGTCGTGGTACAACGCGAGCAGAGCGGCGCGCTCAGGGTCCGCATTTCCGCCGAAGCGCGTATTCCGCAGAACGGCGAGGGCATGGGCGATAACAGCGGTTTCAAAGCTGTGCTCACACAAATTTTCCTCGTGGGTGCTGCGCATCAGCCCCCAGCGGCGAATGAATTTCATTCGCGAAAGCATTGCGTAAAAATGGAACATTACGTTCCTCCCTCCATACGGGATTACCTCATCCCTGTTAATTTAACAATAATCTCTTACTAATATAATAACAAACCGTAAATTTTTCAAGAAGCGGAGCAGTAATTTTTAAAATACCCTTTGTTTAGATAATTTCTGTGTGATATAATAATCCAAGAAATGGGGGCGGCGGTTTGATTAACCTTTGGAATCAGAACAGGAAAGAGAATTACTACCGCAAGGCTTTTTTATACGGAATTGCGGTTTCGTTCCTTTTTTTTATCCCGTTTATTGTGTTTGACAACGGCTATTTTTTATTCTACGGAGATTTTAACGTACAACAGGTGCCGTTTTACCAGATGTGCCACGACGCGATTCGCGGCGGCAACCTCGGCTGGAGCTGGACAACCGACCTCGGCGCGAACTTTATCGGCTCCTATTCCTTTTATTTGCTGGGCAGCCCGTTTTTCTGGCTGACTCTGCCCTTTCCCAGCGCGGCGGTTCCCTACCTGATGGGTCCGCTGCTCATCCTGAAATTCGGCTGCGCCTCGCTGACCGGCTGCCTCTACCTGAAACGGTATGTGAAGAACCCGGACTACGCGGTGATTGGCGGGATGCTTTACGCATTTTCGGGCTTTTCAATTTATAATATCTTTTTCAACCATTTTCACGAAGCGATTGTTTTCTTCCCTCTCATGCTCTGGGCGCTGGACGAATACATGTACAAGCGGCGCAAGGGGATTTTTGCGCTGACGGTTTTTGCCTGCTGCTTTGTGAACTACTACTTTTTTACCGGACAAGTTGCCTTCACTTTGATCTACTGGTTTTTGCGGATGTCCATGGGAAGCTGGAAAATCTCGGTTCGCGACTTTCTGCTTCTGCTCTGCGAGGCGATTCTCGGCGTGCTCTGCTCGTGTATTTTGCTGGTTCCGACGATTCTCGCGGTGGTGCAGAACCCGCGCGTCAGCAATCCGCCGGATGGCTGGAACGCGCTGCTCTACGACTGGAATCAGCGTTACGTTCATATTCTGGAGTGCTTTTTCTTTCCGCCGGATATTCCCGCGCGCCCGAACTTCACACCGAAATCGGAGGCAAAATGGGCCTCGCTCGGCGCGTGGCTGCCTTTGTTCAGCATGACGGGCGTCATCGGCTTTTTGCAGATGCACCGGAAGCACTGGCTGAAAAATATGCTCGGCATTTTATTTCTGATGGCGTTTGTTCCCATCCTCAACTCCGCGTTCCAGCTTTTTAATTCCTCCTATTATGCCCGCTGGTTCTATATGCTTACCCTGATGATGAGCCTCGCGACCATTATCTCACTGGACCGGGAATGCGTTGACTGGAAACGGGCGATGAAGTGGACGACCGGAATCACGCTCGGCATTGCGCTCCCGATCGGGCTGATGGTAAAATCCACGGAGCAGGACGGAAAAAAATCGCTTACCTACGGCTTGGAGGATTATCCCACTCGCTTCTGGTCCTATGTGGCGATCGCGCTGCTGAGCCTTTGCCTGCTGGTCATTATCTTTAAATACTATAAGCGGGATAAACAGAAATTTATCCGTTACACCATGACTGGAATTTCCGTCATCACGGTGGTATACGCGGCGTTTTTCATCGCGCTGGGCAAAACCCAGAGTGACGATACGCACAAGGAAATTATTCCGTATTCTCTCAACGGCGGCAAGGATATCAAGCTGCCGGATACCGAAAGCTGCCGCATCGATGTGTACGACGGGATGGATAATCAGCCTATGTACTGGCAGCTACCCACCATTCAGGCGTTCCACAGCATCGTGCCCGGCTCGATTATGGAATTCTACCCGACCATCGGCGTACAGCGCGACGTGGGCTCCAGACCGGATGTCAAGTACTACGGGCTGCGCGGGCTGACAAGCTGCCGCTGGCTGTTTGACCCGGTGCTGAGCGGCAAACGCTTTGCGGGCGAGAATTTTCAGACAAACGCTGCGATGCCCGGCTGGACGTATTACGCGACGCAGAACGGGTTTGACATTTATCAGAATGACTATTTTATCCCGATGGGTTTTTCCTACGATTATTATATTACACGTTCGGAGTACGATAAAACGGAGAAGGAAACGCGCAGCCTGCTCCTGCTCAAGGCACTGGTCATCCCGGACGACGAGGTAAAGAAATACGCAGGAACCATTACGCACTATGACGACTACACGGGCTTTGAATCCACACAGGAGGAATACTTCAACAACTGCCTCGACCGCAAATCGATGTCCTGCTCGCAATTCAGCCGTCAGGGCAACCGCTTTACCGCGAAAATTACCGCAGAGAAAGAGCGTCTGGTCTTTTTCAGTGTTCCGTGGGAGAGCGGCTGGAGCGCCGAGGTGAACGGAAAGCCTGCGGAAATTGTAAAGGTCAACGTCGGATTCATGGCAGTAAAGGTACCCGAAGGTACTTCTGAAATTCATTTCCAATATAAAACGCCGGGGCTTTTGCTCGGCGCGGCCGCCACACTGGGCGGAATCGTGCTGTTTATCGCCTATTATCTGATTACAACAAAGCAGGATAAAGAGCGGCGTAGGCTACGCAGGAAATATAGAATTAAATCCGCGAGAAAAAAAGAGGGCTTTCCGGCTTCGGAAAAGCCGCAGGAAGCAGAAAACGGTGGAGGAAATTATGCCGACAGTATATCTGGTAATCCCCTGTTACAATGAAGAAGCCGTTCTCCCGGAAACGGTGAAACGCCTTGACGCGAAGCTCGGTGCGATGATTGATGCCGGAAGAGCCGACAAAAACAGCCGGATGCTTTTGGTAGACGACGGCAGCAAGGATAAGACCTGGGAAATGATCAGCCGCTACAGCGAGGAAAACGAAAGGGTCAGCGGAATCAAGCTCGCGCACAACCGCGGGCACCAGAACGCCCTGCTTGCCGGGCTGATGACCGCGAAGGAAGCCTGCGACTGCGCGATCAGCCTTGACGCTGATTTGCAGGACGACATCGAGGTGCTCGACCAGTTTGTCGATTATTTTACGCAGGGCTGCGACGTCGTCTACGGCGTACGCAATAAGCGCGAAACCGACACCTTTTTCAAACGCTTTACCGCACAGGGGTTTTATAAATTCATGAAGGTTCTGGGTGTGGATATTGTCTATAACCACGCGGATTACCGCCTGATGAGCCGCCGCGCGCTCGACGCGCTGAGCGAGTACCGCGAAACGAACCTGTTCCTGCGCGGCATCGTGCCGCTCATCGGCTACCGGAGCGATTACGTTTACTACGACCGCCATGAGCGCTTCGCGGGGGAATCCAAGTATCCGCTAAAAAAGATGCTTTCCTTCGCGCTGGACGGAATCACCTCGTTCAGCGTCAAGCCGCTGAAGCTGATCTCCAATCTCGGCGTA
>JAEZWL010000035.1 GCA_023420245.1 Bacillota bacterium
GTGTCAGAGTCTGGTCAATTTTTAAGCCGATTTCGCTGCCGACCGTCATTTCGCCGCTTCGAAGATGGCTTTTTATAATTTTCTGCGCTAATGTATCACCCATTTTTATAGAATCCTCCTGTTTGAAATTCGCTGTCTAAATAGTTAAATATATAACCATTATCATATAAAAACTGAAAATTGTCAATCTAACTTTACGGCATAATTCCTGTTTGTGTATGATACATTATATTTTCTTGATGAATACCACAACAAATGATATAATACACTTATTCATAGTAAAATGAGAATTATGCGTATGAGAATCGAATTCCTACGGCAAACTAATGCGGTAGGAGGTACCGATACTATGAATCATACAGATGTAAAAAAAGAAGAAAGCGCGGAACAAAACGAAAAGCAGATGGATCAGGTGTTTGATACCGGCTCCATTATTGCGGGAAACGGCGAACACATTATCCATTGCCTTACAATCATTGGTCAGATTGAAGGGCATTATATTTTGCCCTCAACCAATAAAACAACAAAATACGAGCATGTAATCCCTCAGCTGGTGGCAATTGAGGAAGAACCGAAAATTGACGGACTGTTGATCATCCTCAACACGGTCGGCGGGGATGTGGAAGCCGGTCTCGCCATTGCCGAGCTTGTTTCCGGCATGAAAAAACCGACGGTATCCATGGTTTTAGGCGGGGGGCATTCCATTGGTGTTCCGCTCGCGGTTGCCGCAAAGCACTCGTTTATTGTTCCCAGCGCCACCATGACGATTCACCCCGTGCGCATGAACGGGATGCTGCTCGGCGTACCGCAGACACTGGAGTATTTTCAGCGGATGCAGGAGCGTATCACGAAGTTTGTTACGCAGAATTCCCATATATCGGCGGAGCGGTTTTATGAGCTCTCTATGAATACGCAGGAGCTGGTAATGGATGTCGGTACCATTCTGGACGGCACAGACGCGGTCAAGGAGGGTCTGATTGATTCATTGGGCAGTCTTTCTGACGCGATTGATTACCTTTATAAAATGATTGACGATAACAAAGCACAGACGGAAAAGACAGAGGCAAAGGAACCCAAACGGGAACCAAGGCAGAAATTGAAATCGGAACAAAAATCAGAGCCTAAAGCGGTAAGAAAATCCATTCGAACTGTAAAGAAGGCTTAGAACCCGACTTGGGTTCTTTATCCGGCGGCAAATGCCGCCAAATACATATGTTGGAGGTCAATATGACAGTAATTCAGGCGATTATTCAAGGAATTATTCAGGGGGCAACGGAATTTCTTCCCGTTTCCAGCAGCGGTCATCTTTCCCTGGCGCAGCACTTTATGGGAGTTCAGGCACCCAGCCTGCTTTTTGATGTCATGCTTCATCTTGGTACCCTGGTGGCGGTGCTTATCTTCTATTATAAACTGGTTTGGCGCTTGCTGTGCGAGTTTGTTTTTACCCTTAAGGATCTGTTTACCGGCAAGTTTGACTGGAAGAAAATGAACGCCGACCGACGGCTGATGGTGATGCTGATCATCGGATTGCTCCCGCTGTTCCTGTTGTTTTTGCCGGTTCCCGGCACTGAGATGAAAATCAAGGATTTCGCGGACCTATGGGCTACCGACAACGATATCATTGTGGAAGGCTGTTCCCTGATTGTAACCGGAATTCTGTTGACTCTGGGTGTAATTAAGACTCATCAGGGCAAAGTGCAGCAGGTTTCCTACGCCCGCAAAGCTGCCCGTCCTGCGAGCGGCAAAAAACAATTTAATGCCGCAGACGCGGTTGTGGTCGGCGTTACCCAGTGTATAGCCGCTGTATTCCCGGGGCTTTCCCGCTCCGGCTCCACCCTTTCGGTCGGGCTTTTGCGCGGAATCAACCGCCAGACGGCTCTGGATTATTCCTTTGTCATCGGAATCCCTTCCATTCTTGCGGCTGTTGTTCTGGAATCGAAGGATGCCGTGGGCACTTCGGTTTCCATTGCAATCCTTCCCATGCTTGCAGGAGTGATCACCGCCGCAATTGTCGGATTCTTTGCAATTAAGCTCCTACGCTGGATGGTCACCTCCGATAAGCTCGGAGTATTTGCCGTTTACACCCTGGTTTTAGGTACCATTGTTGTAATCCTTGGAATTTTCGAGCATTTAACCGGCTGGGCGCTTGTGATTAAATAGTAGCAAATTAACGCCAGAACCCTCCGGTCTTTGCGGTCTGTTTTCCGTGCTGCTGCGTTGTTCACCTCGTCAGGCGCCAGTCTGGCTTCGTCGTCCGACTTCCATTACGAAAAATATACGCGCAAATCGATTATAACGCAATTCATTATTATAAAATAAAGTTTAAGGTGATCGAAAAGTGGCGAGACGTAAAATGAATCCTCAAAAACAGGCTCAGACCAAAACACGAAGCGCACCGAAGCATCGCGCTCCCGCCTCCGGCGCAAGGAGCAAACCGATCCGTGATGCCGAAACCGTAAAACAGCGCAGCCAGATCAACGCGATCATTATGTTTGCCACATCCATTTTAATGGTTTTTCTTGTGCTGGTTCAGGGCGACCACATCTGGCTTTGGTGTCATAATGTGCTTCTTGGGCTGTTCGGTGTCTGCGCGATTATCTGGCCTGTGCTTCTCTTTTACATATCGAT
>JAEZWL010000064.1 GCA_023420245.1 Bacillota bacterium
GGTAAACGGGATAAATATACCCGTAATGTTACCGTAGGAGAACAGCCGGGAGCTGAGCAAGGGCTTTGGAACGCTGTATCCCGGGGTCAGCAGCGGGTACTGGATATGTATTTTATCATATGCATCCCGTGCCTGCCTGCCGGTTTCATAGAGATCGGTCCGCAGCTTCATTACCTGCCTGCCGTCCGTACCGACCTGCTTTCTCAGCGCGTTCACTTTATCGGCAAGTTCGTTGCAAAGCGCGGTCAGTTCTTCCTTTGAGGAAGGTCGTACCTTCAAGCCGGAGGTACGGGCAAAAGTATATCGGCTGTAGTTGATACCGCAGGACACGGTGTACGAAAAATACAATATGGACAGCGTGCAGAGAATGGTAGCAATATACCTTGCCGTAATTTCTCTTCTTTTTCCCTTTCCGCGAATTATTTTTATAACATAGATTATCAGGGATACAATAATACTAATGAAAAAAGCAGCAACAAGTATCTCCGCGAGGGAGAAAGGAAAAAGTGAAGCTATGAGGTTTATAGCGCGGGATAGATAAGGATATATTGTTACCGCGTACCACTCCGCAAATCCCGCGCCGGAGGTTGCGGCCAGATTTAAAATCAGTGCGGCCGGGGCAAAGCAAAGCAGCCACAGCCATTTCAGCTTTCCGTTCTTTTTCAAAATATGTACCCCGTCAAATTTATTTTTCATAGGAGAATATGTCTAATTGTAGTATATTTCGGGTGTTTCGTCAATCAAACCTGCGGTATTTTGGTAAGGGAACTTATGGGTTCCGGTTAGTGGAAGCAGATTGAAATTCAGTTGCCTATATTTCGCAAAAATGGTATGATATTATAATAATAGTATTTAGGGAGGCGGCCGTATGCAGTTCTTTATCCATCCGGGCATAGGTACGGAAACGTTGTTTACTGTTTCTGACACGCAGGGTCGGCCTGTCTATTCCGTCATCGGCGATTCACTTTCCATCGGGAGTAAAATCAGTGTAATTGATAACAATCAACAGGAAGCTGCCCGAATTTACAGTGTAGGGGTTCCGACTGTATCAAAGTACTCGATATTTATTGACAACAAGGAGCGTGCGCGCGTTATCCAGAACTTAACCGCTGCACGGCATCCGGTTAAGATTAAGGGGATTAGCTGGCGGTTTCGGGGCAATCTTTTATCGCGCTCCTATGATATTATCAACGTGGATTCCACGGTCATAATGACCCACGGCTGCTGCTGGAATGTCGGCAAGGACTGCTTTGCGGTTGATGTTACCAACCAGTGCGATACCCTGCTGTGTATTTGTATCGCCGTCATTTTAGACAGCACTGTAATGACCGGTACTGCGGCGGCGCTTCCGGTCGGCTGATAACAATGGAAAAGAATTGACAAATTATCTTTGAAATGTCATACTAAATAAGTTGTTCTAAAATAATATATCCATATATAACGGCGCTTTTCCGCGGCGGCGATCTTGCCCGGGAAATGCCGTATTGCTGTAATAAGGGTAAATCAGGAGGAAACGAAATGAGCAGGGAACTTGCAAAAACCTATGAGCCACAGGAAGTGGAAGACCGAATTTATGATTTCTGGCTCTCCGGCGGTTACTTCCACGCGGAACGCGACCCCGAGAAAAAGCCGTATACGATTGTGATTCCGCCCCCGAATATCACCGGTCAGCTCCATATGGGACACGCTCTGGATGAAACGCTTCAGGATATTTTGATTCGCTGGAGAAGGATGCAGGGCTACTCCGCGCTTTGGCTGCCGGGCACCGACCATGCCGCCATTGCTACCGAGGCAAAAATTGTGGAGGCAATGCGTCAGGAAGGAATTTCCAAGGAGGAAATCGGTCGTGACGCGTTTTTGGAGCGTGCGTGGCAGTGGAACACAAAGTTTGGCGGCCGTATTGTCGAGCAGCTCAAAAAGCTTGGCTCCTCCTGCGATTGGGAACGTCAGCGCTTTACAATGGATGAGGGCTGCAACAAGGCAGTCCGTGAGGTTTTTGTAAGATTATACGAAAAAGGCTTGATTTACCGCGGCGAACGGATTATTAACTGGTGTCCGCACTGCCGCACCTCGATCTCCGACGCGGAGGTGGAGTTTAGCGAGCACGACGGCTTCTTCTGGCATTTGCGCTACCCGTTTAAGGATGGAAGCGGCTTTATCCAGCTTGCAACCACCAGACCGGAAACCATGCTCGGCGATACCGCTGTGGCGGTGCATCCGGAGGATGAGCGTTACAAGGATATGATCGGCAAGACTTTGCTTCTGCCGATTGTAAACCGCGAAATCCCAGTGATTGCCGATACCTATGTGGAGCGGGAATTTGGAACCGGCGTGGTAAAAATCACCCCGGCACACGACCCGAACGACTTTGAGGTCGGGCTTCGCCATAACCTGCCCGTTATCAATGTAAAGGACGACGGCGGAAATATCAATGAAAACGGCGGCAAATATGCCGGAATGCCTGCGCTCGAAGCCCGCAAAAAGCTCGTGGAGGAGCTGAAGGAGCAGGGCTTCCTTGTGAAAGTCGAACCAATTAAGCATAACGTCGGTTCCTGCTACCGGTGCCACACGGTTGTTGAGCCTAGAGTTTCCACGCAGTGGTTTGTAAAAATGAAGCCTTTGGTTGAGCCTGCCATCGCTCAGGTGAAAAAAGGCGAGGTTCAATTTGTTCCGGAGCGCTTTGATAAAATCTATTATCACTGGATGGAAAATATTAAGGATTGGTGCATTTCGCGCCAGATTTGGTGGGGTCATCGCATTCCCGCGTGGTATTGCCGGGATTGCGGCGAAATGATTGTTTCCCGTGAAGAACCCCACACCTGCCCGAAGTGCGGCTCAAAGAATCTGAAGCAGGACGACGATACGCTGGATACCTGGTTCTCCTCTGCGCTTTGGCCGTTCTCCACCCTTGGCTGGCCGGATAAGACCGAGGATTTAAAGTATTTTTATCCGACCAATACGCTGGTTACCGGCTATGATATTATTTTCTTCTGGGTTTCGCGTATGATCTTTTCAGCAATTGAACATACCGGGGAGGTTCCGTTCAATACCGTTC
>JAEZWL010000065.1 GCA_023420245.1 Bacillota bacterium
TCTCTTCATGGGAAGTTTCTGTCCTCTCCTGTGGAATGGTTTGTGGTGAACTCATTCTATCACATGGAGGGCTTTTACTTCCTCTTTTATTGGGTCACATCATTTTAACCTATACATCAGGGTCAAATTTTTTAATCTGTGGCAGCAATCAAGCTGTTCAAATTACAAATAACGGAATCCTGATAAATCTCATCTTGCGTGATTAAATTACCGTGTTATTATATAATAGTAAATAAAATTCGTACGGGGGAAGGAAAATGAGCTTTTTAGAACTTGCCAAAAGGCGGTATTCCGCCAGAGATTACCACGCAAAGGCGGTCGAACCGGAGAAAATTAAAAAAATACTGGAGGCGGGACGCGTCGCGCCCACCGCCTGCAACAATCAGCCTCAGAGGATTCTCGTGGTGCAAACGCCGGAGGGGATGGCAAAAATCGCAAAGGGCTACAAGGATTTACACGCTCCCGCCGCCCTGATTGTATGTGCCGACCACCAAGATTCATGGAACCGCAGCTACGACGGCAAGGATTCCGCAGATATCGACGCGTCGATCGTCACTACCCAGATGATGCTCTGTGCAACGGAGCTCGGGCTGGACAGTGTATGGATTTGTGCGTTCAAGCCTTCGATCATCCGGGAGGAATTCCATATTCCGGAGAATATTGAACCCATTAATATTCTTCTGCTCGGCTACGCGAAATGCGAACCGAAATCTCCGGACCGACATAGCGATTTTCGTAAGCCTTTGGAAGAAACAGTTGTTTACGAAAGCTTTTAATTTTAAAGAAAACCCGCACACACACCGGGAATCCGGGATGTGCGCGGGTTTTCTTATCCCCTGTAAAGCAGTTACACCATTTGCGGTCAGCTCAGGCGGTTCTTAAAATCCTCATACCCAAAGCTTTTGATGATTTGAAGCTGTTTTTGCTGGTTCACCAACACGATGGAGGGCAGGTTAATCCCGTTAAAGGTGTTGTTCTTCACCATCGTATAATGCGCCATATCGCAGAAAACAAGACGGTCTCCCTGCCTGAGCGGCTGATCGAAAGAGTAATCCCCCACGATATCCCCGGCAAGGCAGGTCGGGCCGCCGAAGCGATAGGTATATTGCTTCACACCCGGCATATCCGCCCCGATAATGTTAGGACGGTAGGGCATTTCAAGAACATCCGGCATATGGCACGCTGCGGAGGTATCCAGAATTGCCGTTGGAATTCCGTTGTCGACAATTTCCAACACGGAGGAAACCAAAAAGCCGGTATTCAGCGCAACCGCTTCCCCCGGTTCCAGATAGACCGTTACCCTGTATTTTTCCTGTACGCGCAAAATCAGGGATATTAGCTTTTCTACGTCGTAATCCGAGCGGGTAATATGATGCCCGCCGCCGAAATTCAGCCACTTCATGCCGTGCAGATACTTCCCGAATTTCTCCTCCACGGCATCCAGCGTAACCTCCAGCGCGTCCGAATTCTGCTCGCAAAGCGTATGGAAGTGAAGCCCGGATAATCCATCGATCAGCTCCGTCCGGAAATTTTCAGCCGTTACGCCAAGCCGCGAACCGGGGGCGCAGGGGTCGTAAATGGCATGCTCCTGTGTGGAGCACTCCGGGTTAACACGAAGCCCGCATTCACATCCGGCGGACAGCGCCCGTTCCTTAAATCTCGTCCACTGCGCAAACGAGTTGAAAACGATATGGTCACAGACAGAAGCGATTTCATCGAACTCGCAAGCCTGAAAGGCTGGGGAAAAAATGTGGTTCTCCTTCCCCATCTCCTCACGGCCAAGCTTCGCTTCAAAGAGACCGCTGGCGGTGGTTCCGGCAAGATATCTGCCGATTAACGGATACAGCGAGAACATGGAAAACGCCTTCTGCGCCAACAGTATCCGACATCCGGTACGTTCCTGAACCCTCTTTAGAAGCTCCAGATTTTGGACCAGAAGCGTTTCATCCACAGCATAGCAAGGAGTGGGCAGCTTCGCCAATATGTCGTTCTGAATCATGCTCAGTCCACCAGCTCCGGGTCAAAGCTCTCCTGCCATGGCAGACCCCATTTATTGAGTTCTTCCATAAACGGGTCGGGGTCAAATTCTTCAATATTGTATACGCCGGGCTTGCTCCATTTTCCGGTCATAAGCATCATCGCTCCGATCATTGCCGGCACGCCCGTGGTATAGGAAATTGCCTGAGAGCCAACCTCCCGGTAGCATTCCTGATGATCGCAGACATTATAGAGATAATAGGTCTTGTCCTTGCCGTCCTTTTTCCCCCGGAAAATACAGCCAATATTGGTTTTTCCCTTCGTTCTCGGGCCGAGGGTTGCCGGGTCGGGCAAAACCGCCTTCAGAAACTGGAGCGGAACGATTTCCTTTCCCTCAAACAGAATCGGTTCAATGGAGGTCATTCCAACGTTTTCGAGGCATTTTAAATGTGTCAGGTAGCTCTGACCGAAGGTCATAAAGAAACGAATCCGGCGGATTCCTTTGATATTGAGTCCCAGCGACTCCAGCTCCTCATGGTGAAGCAGGTACATATCCTTCGGTCCGATTTCCGGGAAATTGTAGACGCGTTTAATCTCCATCGGCTCCGTTTCCACCCATTTGCCGTCTTCCCAATAGCTTCCCTTGGCGCTTACCTCGCGGATATTAATTTCGGGATTGAAATTGGTCGCAAAGGGGTAGCCGTGGTCACCTGCGTTCGCGTCAAGAATATCAATATAATTGATTTCGTCAAACTGATGCTTCATCGCATAAGCGGAGAAAACGCCGGTAACGCCCGGATCAAAGCCGCTCCCCAAAAGCGCGGTGATACCCGCCCTTTCAAAGCGCTCACGGTAGACCCACTGCCATTTATATTCGAATTTCGCCTCATCAACCGGCTCATAGTTTGCGGTATCCACATAATTGGTTTTGGTCGCGAGGCAGGCGTCCATAATCGTCAAATCCTGATACGGCAAAGCCAGATTGAGCACCACATCGGGCTTGAACTCCTCAATCAACGCAATGAGCTCCTCCACATGATCGGCATCGACCTGCGCCGTGCTGATTTTGGTTTTGCCTCCGTCCAGCGTTGCTTTCAGCGCGTCACATTTACTTTTGGTACGGCTGGCGATACAAACCTCGCTGAACACCGCGCTGTTCTGGCAGATTTTATGGATGGCAACGCCTGCTACGCCGCCGCATCCGATTACTAATACTTTTCCCATTAAAACGACCTCCTAAAAAGATTTCAATTCCCCTTTGACACACCCGGGTTCCTCTAGTACTCTGTAGCATCTAAAATGATAGAATATTGGGTGTTACAGAGTACTAGTATGGTTCCCAGAAAAACAAAAAACTCAAGCGGCACAGCGCACAGCTGCAATCCACTTGAGTCACAATTCCACAATAATGATAATCCTAATGAAACGTACCTTAAATACGCCGTCTTTTTCCATTCATTATGCAGAGCTTTAGAGTCTATATAGCAAGAAATTACTTTTACTACTCTTATTGATTGTTTCACAAGTGTGATGTGCAGCGTTCGCACACGGTTTTAAGTAACCAACTTATAAAATTTGAGCAAAAGCTCAATCAATAAGGCAACGAAAGTTGCCGGCCGGCATTTGACCTAGCTGTCCGTATGGCATTCTGTTTCATTATTCTAATAAAGCAGGAATAATGAAATGGTCAAAAAATTTCTTCGCCGTATCATATTAGGATACAAAATAGACGTTTCATCCACATTGATGGCGCAAGATAGATTTTACTACAAACATGGCAAAAAATCAAGTATTTTTCTTTTCCATTACAGACAGCTTTGGTTTAAAGAATACAGAGATCCGATTTACGGCGCGGGTGCGGATACCTTTGACAATGAGCATCATTTCTCCTTTTCAAACCGGTGGTTTTGGAGTATAATAAGGTCAAAGAAAAGCGGTGTTGTCACAACGGAATTTCAAAGCTGATTTTGGGAGCCGAACCCGCGGGGTTCGCGCTCTTTTTTTGTGCGGTTTTGGCATCGGAACGGCAAGGAGGATTTACGGCAGTTGGAGAGAATGGGGCTAAAAATTCAATATATACCTGTGCCAGGCGGTGCGTCCGTCCTCACCTGCGAGGGTTCCGGCTCCGCCGTTTGCCTGCCGGAGGAAGTGGACGGGCTTGCGCTTTTGGAAATCGGAGCGTATGCGTTCTCCTCTTCCTACGACGCAATTGCACACCTTTCCCCGGAGGCGGAAATCCGCACCGCTCAGGTTGGCAGTCCCGTTCCGCCGGGAAGCAAACCGATGTTTCTCGGCGGCTCATCCCTGCGGGAAATTGCCCTCCCTTCCGGAATTCAATCCATCGGGGAATACGCGTTTTACAACTGCTCCTCCCTGACCCGCATCAGGTTGAGCGCCGAAGCCGCCCGGGTGGGAAACGGTGCGTTCATGAACTGCGGCAGGCTGGGCGAAATCCGCTGTAATGCAAACCCGGAGGAACCGACCTCCCTGCGCGGCTTACTGACGGAGATTCAGCGCGAGGTTTGCGTGACCTTCATTTTTGGGAAGGATAGGGCCGTGTGGATTTTCCCGGAGTACTTTGAGGAATCCATCGAAAACGGACCCGCGCGCATCTTCGAGCATTTTATTCACGGAGCGGGCTACCGCTACCGGCAGTGCTTTCAGGCGGGGCGGCTGGACGCGGACGCCTACGACCGCCAGTTTCCGACGGCGATTCATGAAGCGGAGCTGCCCACGCTGCTGCGGATTGCGCTGGTTCGCCTTCGGTATCCATACCGCCTCCCGGAATCGGCGAAGCGACAGTATCTAAACTATTTAAAGGAAAACGCAGCAGCAGCCGCGGAGCTGTTCATTAAGGACGACGACCCGGACGGTCTGGCGTTTATCGCCGCATACGGCATTCTGACACAGAAGACCATCGGAGCCGCAGTGGACGCGGCGTCAAAAGCCGGGCGCGCGGAATGCCTGAGCGTATTGCTGAATGAGCGACATTCCCGGTTTCCCGCAAAGGAAAAGTCATTCGACCTGTAATTTCATGAAGGAGGAAACGCACATGGAAGAAATCACAGAAGAGCAGATATTGAAAATCGGAAATCAGATTCTGACCGCTTCCCGTACGGAGCTGTACCTGCATATGCGCTTCCTCGACCTCGCCCTCAGCGGGCTAGCTTATGAATTGCAGCCGGCGGCGCGGTTTATGGGGACGGACGGAACCCATCTGTTTTATGACCCGGAAAAGCTGATTGACCGTTACCGCAAAAACCGTGTCCTGATCAACCGGGGGTATCTTCATCTGGTTTTTCACTGCATTTTCCGCCATCTCTGGAAGCCGCAAAAAAAAGACCGGGCACTCTGGGATCTTGCCTGCGATATTGCAATGGAACAGCTGCTGGACGGACTTCCCCACCGAAGCGTCAAGCTCCCGCTTTCCTGGTTCCGGCAGAATTTTTATGAAACCATGCGCGCGAAGCTGAAGGTTCCGACGGCGGAGGGAATCTACCGTATGCTGGAGGAAATGCGGCTGCCGATTTGGGAACAGGAACGGCTGGAGCGGGAATTCCGGATTGACGACCATTCCTTTTGGCCCGACCCCGACCGAAAACCGCCGGCGGGAACACCCTCCGCACAGCAGAAATGGGATGATATCAGCCGAAAAATGCAGACCGACATGGAAACGCTGTCGCAGGACCCCGGAAAGCAGTCGGAAGCCGTGCTACAGCAGGTGAAGGTGGAAAACCGGGAGCGGTACGACTACCGCCGCTTTTTGCGGAAATTTGCGGTACTGCGGGAGGAACCTCATCTCGACCCCGATACGTTCGACCCCATCTTCTACTCCTACGGGATGCGGCTTTACGGAAACATGCCGCTGATTGAGCCGCAGGAAACGCGGGAAATCCGCAAAATCGAGGACTTTGTCATCGCGATTGACACCTCGATGTCCTGCTCCGGAAGACTTATCCGGGCATTTTTGGAGCAGACCTATTCTGTTTTAAAGGACACGGAAAGCTTTTTCCGCAAGATTAATATCCACATAATACAATGCGACGAAGCCGTACAGGCTGATCAGAAAATCACCAGCGAAGAGGAATTGCGGAGCTATATGGAGCATTTTGAGCTGATTGGAAACGGCGGCACCGATTTCCGTCCGGTGTTCCGGTATGTGGATGAGCTGATCGAAAAAAAGGCATTCCGAAAGCTGAAAGGGCTGATTTATTTTACGGACGGGCGCGGAACCTTTCCGAAACGCCGCCCTCCTTACGACACCGCATTTGTATTTCTGAGGGATGATTATACCGACGCGGACGTGCCGCCGTGGGCGATGAAGCTGATTCTGGAACCGGACGATCTGGAGGACACTCCGGAAACACCACGGAATGATGACAATGATGACTGGGAGGAGCTACCCCATTATGAATATTAAAAACGCAAAACAGGAAATTATCAATACGGTGCGGGCTTACCTGCAAAGGGATGAAAACGGGAACTACCGGATTTCCTCCATCCGTCAAAGACCGCTGCTGCTGATGGGTCCTCCCGGCGTGGGCAAAACGCAGATTATTGAGCAGGTGGCGCGGGAATGCGGCGTGGCTCTGGTCGCCTACACGATCACCCATCACACGCGCCAGAGCGCGGTGGGTCTGCCGTTTATCCAAAAAAAGTCATACGGCGGGCAGGAATACTCCGTAACCGAATACACGATGAGCGAGATTATCGCTTCCGTCTACGATAAAATAGAAAGCACCGGTTTAAAGGAGGGTATTCTGTTTATCGACGAAATCAACTGCGTTTCCGAAACACTCGCCCCCACCATGCTTCAATTTTTACAGGGCAAAACCTTCGGCAATCAAAGGGTTCCGGAGGGGTGGATTATCGTCACAGCGGGAAATCCTCCCGAATACAACCGCTCCGTGCGGGAATTCGATATCGTTACGCTGGATCGGGTTCGGAGAATCGACGTGGAACCGGATTTCGCCGTCTGGAAGGAATACGCCTACCGGCAATCTGTTCATGGCTCCATCATCTCTTATCTGGAAATTCGGCGCGAAAATTTTTACCGGATGGAAACCACACCGGACGGAATCCTGTTCGCAACCGCGCGCGGCTGGGAGGATTTATCGGAAATGATCGGCGTATGCGAGTCGCTCGCCCTTCCGATTGGGCAGGATTTAATTTTGCAGTATATCCAGAATGCCGCCGTTGCAAAGGATTTTGCCAATTACTACGAACTTTACAACAAGTACAAGGATGATTACCGCGTGGAGGAAATTCTGAACGGGCAATTCTCCGACGAAGCAATTACCAAGCTGCGCTACGCGCCCTTTGACGAAAAGCTGAGCGTCATCGGTCTTTTGCTGAGCAGGCTGAACGAGCAGTTCCGGCAGGCGTACCTGACCGACCAGTACGTTGAAACCCTATTCGGACGCCTGAAGGAATGGAAGGGCAGCATAGCGGCTGCCGAAGACACACCGGAAGCCGTGTTAATCCGTTCGGCTCAGGAGCTGGAACGCACCTTCAAGCTGCGGAAGGAAAACCGGCAAACCGGACGCGACGAGGAAACGATCATCCGCCGGAGCGTGCAAACCATAGAAAGCTATGCGAGAACACTTCATATTGCCGATGAGCGCGAGCCGGACGCGGCTTTTTCACTCGTGAAGGAACATTTTGAGACGGAAACCGCGAAGCGAAAGGAAGAAATCTCCGCCGTTTCAGCAGCGCTTGAGCACGCGTTTGCCTTTATGGAAGCAGCGTTCGGCGAGAGCCAGGAGATGGTGGTTTTTGTCACAGAGCTTACCGTGAATTTTTACAGCGCCAGATTTATTTCGGAAAACGGCTGCGACCCCTACTATGTATATAACCGCGGTCTGATGTTTGCCGAACGGCAGCAGGGAATTCTCAAGGAGCTTGACAGTCTGCAAAACGCCGAGACAAGCGGCAAATTGCAATAGTCACAAAGTACAACCGCATAATTGAGAACCCATCACATATTTTATTCCTCATGAATATTCTATTTATAAAAAATAATTCATGGGGGTATTTGCGTGGGATATTATGTGAATGTAGAACCGGGTGTTAATCTTTATGTTGAGGACCTGAACCCGACAGGGGAGAAAACCATTCTGTTCGTACACGGCTGGCCCGGAAACCACAACCTGTTTGAATACCAGTTTGACCAGCTGCCAAAGCTGGGCTACCGGTGCATCGGAATCGATTGCAGAGGTTTCGGCTTATCAGACAAGCCCTGGAACGGCTATGATTACGACCGTCTGGCGGATGACCTTCGAACCGTAATCGAGGCGTTTCAGCTGCAGAATATTACGCTCGGCGGGCACTCAACCGGCGGTGCGATCTGCGTCCGATACATGGCACGGCACAACGGCTACGGGGTATCGAAGCTTGCTCTGTTCGCCGCAGCCGCGCCCAGCTTGATTCAGCGTCCGTATTTTCCCTATGGGCTGCCAAAGCAGGCTGTGCTGGATATCATTCAGGGTACTTATAAGGATCGCCCCAGTATGCTAAGGGATTTCGGCAAAAAAATCTTTTACCACCGTGTCAGCGCGCCGCTGTCGGACTGGATTTTCCAGCTGGGACTGCAGGCCGCTAACTGGTCCACGGCTGCGATTGCAAACACCTGGCTGAAGGAAGAGGGGTTGTTTAACGATCTTAAGACGATCAGTGTGCCAACGCTGATTCTTCACGGGCTTAACGATCAGATATGCCTGTTTCCGTTGGCGACCGCGCAGAAAAACAGCATCAAAAATTCCAAGCTAGTACCCTTCAAAGACTGCGGACATTTTCTGTTTTATGACCAGCGGGAGAAATTCAATCAGGAGCTGGTAGAATTCTCAAAAGCACAGGCTTGACTTTTAGATTGAAAAAGGGATGCCTGTCCATCAAAACACATCAACGGCAGTGGTGAAAATTCCATTGCCGTTTTTCGTTATCCGCAATCGCGCGGATTTATAGTCGATTGCTTCATCACGGATTTCGTGGCGCATCCTTTTTAAGATACCTCAAGCTTCCAATGCCGCTGCCCTATGAAAATGGCAATAAATTCGCGGGCAGATTTCAAGTAGTTCTGTCTGTTTTATAAAATAGATTGACAAATCCGGCGGTTTGATTTATTCTTTACATATACCCCCACGGGGGTGTGGGTAATCAGAGAGGTGATGAAATGAAACAGAAGTTTAATGTGACAGGCATGACCTGTTCCGCCTGCTCCGCAAGCGTGGAGCGTAATGTTAAAAAAACGAACGGAGTGCAATCGGTCAATGTAAATTTGCTGACGAACAGCATGACGGTCGAATATGACGGCAGCGTTGTGAGTGACAATCAAATTATTACTGCCGTTGTAAACGCGGGATATCAGGCTTCCGTAATGAATCAGGAAGCAAAAGCGGCGACCGCAGCCCCAAAAACGACCAATCCGGTGCGTGATCAAATCAAGGAAATGAAGCAGCGCCTGTTTGTCTCTTTCCTGTTTTGGATTCCGCTGATGTATCTTGCCATGCACCACGACCTGAACGTATGGTTCGGTCTTCCTGTGCCTTATTTGATAAAGGCATTATTCCACGGACCGGAAAACGCAATTGCATTTGCATTCACCCAGTTCCTGCTGCTCCTGCCTATCGTTTCCGTCAACCGGAAATATTTTCAGACAGGCTTCAAGACGCTTGCGAAACGGTCGCCCAACATGGATTCCCTGATCGCGATCGGTTTCTCTGCGGCAATTCTATACGGGATATTTATTATTTTTCAAATCGGCTACCAGATGGGGCACGGTAACCTGACCGCCGTCAACGGATATTTGATGGATATCTATTTTGAATCCGCCGGAACCATCCTTACGCTAATCACGCTGGGTAAGTTTCTGGAAACACGGTCGAAAGGAAAAACCTCGGAGGCAATCTCCAAATTGATCAATCTGGCGCCCAAGACGGCAACCGTCATTCGCGGCGGGCAGGAGCTTGAAATCCCGGTGGAGGATATCGCGGTCGGTGATCTGATCGCCGTAAAACCGGGGCAAAGCATCCCCGTCGACGGCATAATTGTGGAGGGCAGCTCCGCCGTTGACCAGTCGGCCCTGACCGGA
>JAEZWL010000115.1 GCA_023420245.1 Bacillota bacterium
GCCCGGTGTTCCTGCCAGAAGCTGAACACGCCGTTAATCACGTTGACCAGCCAGATTGCCACGCCAAGCTCCGGCATTCCGGCAACAAAGGCAATGATGCCGCCAATCCAAAGCAGAATTGCCATTAAACTTACAAAGTTTAACAGAAACACCACAATAATCGGCTTGCCCTTTTTCCCGGTAATCACATTTTTTCCGTATTGCTTCTGAATCTCCTGTGCCTCGGCTGTCGTAAGCCCTTCCGGTCTTGATTGCATGACTCCGCAGGCTTCCTCCATGGTTAGCTTGTAGATATGCACAGCCGCTTCTTCATTTTGCAGTTGCTTCTTTTCTTCCATCGTAATTGCCTCGATTTTGTTATAATCTAATGATGACACATGATAGCACAACCTTTTTGCTTTTACAATATGAGAAGTATTCGGTTTTCGGGTTATTTTATACTTCTTTATACAAACTTTATGCCAGCTTAAAATCCGTATAAAATTCATAAATAAGGTCGATATAATTTGTGAATTATTTTTGTAACCAAGCATCCCCTCCGGTTTCTTCCCCTTACTAAATATATCACCGCTTTCTCAAAAAATAGATCCGTTTGTGGCGAAAAAAGAAAATTTATTCCGCAGGGCTGAGGGGCAGGCTGTACTTGTATAGCCGGGAAGTCGGAATACAAAAAAGGGCTGTGCCTGCCGCACAACCCCGAACAATTTGTATCATGATAAATCCGCAATCGCCTGCTTCATGGTTTTTACATACGCCGAAACCGGCTGAATACAATCCTTTCCGTATTGGGCGACCAGCTTTACAATCGCGCTGCCCACGATTACACCGTCCGCCGATTGTGCCATTGCGCGCGCCTGCTCCGGCGTTGAAATACCGAAGCCGATGGCGCAGGGCGTATCGGTCGCCTTTTTCACCAGTGAAACCATTTGCGAGATATCGGTCGTAATTTCACTGCGGACACCGGTAACGCCCATGGAGGAGACACAGTAAACAAACCCCTCGCTCTGCGCCGCAATTTGCGAAATCCGTTCATGCGAGGTAGGCGCGATCATGGAAATCAAGGTGACATTGAACTCCCTGCACAGCGGCAGCAGCTCGTTTCTTTCCTCAAACGGCAGGTCAGGAACAATCAATCCCGCAAGAGAGCATGCCTTGCACCTCTTTAAGAATCGCGCCGCGCCATAGGTGTAAACGGGATTGATATAGGTCATAAAGGCAAGCGGAACGCCGACCTTATCCTTAATTCGCTCCACCATTTCGAATATCTGATCCGTGGTCGTGCCGGAGGCCAGCGCGCGGATATCCGCCCCCTGAATGATCGGTCCTTCCGCAACCGGGTCGGAAAACGGAATACCGATTTCGATGAGATCGGCTCCTGCCTGTTCCAACGAAAGAATTAATTGCTCCGTGGTTTCCAGGTCAGGATCCCCTGCCGTCACAAAGGCAACAAAGGCTTTCCCCTTTGCAAATGCGCTTTTTATCTCAGTCATGCAGATTCACCCCCCGATAACGCGCGATTGCCGCGACGTCTTTATCGCCTCTTCCGGAAATATTCACCACTATAGTTTCATCCTTTTTCATCTGCGGCGCCAGTTTTTTCGCGTAAGCGACGGCGTGAGCGCTTTCGATTGCCGGGATAATCCCCTCGGTTCTCGAAAGATATTCGAACGAATCCACCGCTTCCGTATCCGTAACCGGCACATACTGGGCACGGCCGGTATCGTGCAGCATGGCGTGCTCCGGTCCGATGCCCGGATAATCCAGCCCTGCCGAAATGGAGTAGACCGGTGCGATCTGCCCGAATTCATCCTGACAGAAATAGGATTTCATGCCGTGGAAAATCCCGACGCTGCCTGTCGAAATGGTTGCCGCGGTTTTGGCGTGATCAACACCGAGACCCGCTGCCTCACAGCCGATTAATTGAACCTCCTGATCCGGAATAAAATCATAGAATATCCCCATTGCGTTGCTGCCGCCGCCGACGCAGGCGATTACGGCGCTGGGAAGCTTCCCTTCCTTTTCCATGAGCTGCTGTCTGACCTCCTGCCCGACAATTTTTTGAAAATCCCGCACAATCATCGGAAACGGATGAGGTCCCATAACCGAACCGAGAACATAATGAGTGTCCGCTACACGGGAGGTCCACTCACGCATGGTCTCGTTCACCGCGTCCTTTAAGGTCTGGGTTCCGCTTGTTACCGCGTGAACCTTCGCCCCCAAAAGCTCCATCCGATACACGTTGAGCGCCTGCCGGTCGGTATCCTCCTTTCCCATGAAGATTTCACATTCCATCCCCATCAGCGCGGCGGCGGTTGCCGTGGCTACGCCGTGCTGCCCCGCGCCGGTTTCCGCGATCACCCGTGTTTTGCCCATCTTCTTTGCCAGAAGAGCCTGCCCCAGTACATTATTGATTTTATGGGAACCGGTATGGTTCAAATCCTCGCGTTTGAGATAGATCTTCGCTCCGCCCAAATCCCTGGTCATTTTTTCTGCGTAATATAGCAAGGAAGGGCGTCCCGCATAATTTGCGTATAAATCCTGCAGCTCCTGGTTGAATTCCGGGTCATCCTTGTATCGGTTATATGCTTCTTCGAGTTCAATGACTGCGGTCATTAGGGTCTCGGGGATATACTGCCCGCCGTACAGTCCGTATCTTCCCTTTGGCATTTATCTCACACTCCTGACTAAATTGACGAATTCCGCCATTTTGTTATAATCCTTAAAGCCGTTCGTCTCTACTCCGCTGCTGACATCCACACAGTAAGGGTGAACCTGCGATATTGCCTCCAGCACATTGCCTGCATCCAGACCTCCCGCAAGGAAAACGGGTTTTTTGACCGCAGGGATGATACCCCAATCAAAGCTTTTTCCACTGCCGCCCCGCTCGCCGCGCACATAGGAATCCAGCAGCAGGTAATCGCTGGGCATCCGGCTGAAAAAGGAAATCTGCTCGCTGCACCGCACCCGCACCGCCTGAATAACCGGAACACCGACCAGACCCTTCAGACGGGTAATATACGGTTCGTCCTCATAACCGTGAAGCTGGACGGCATCAATCATATTGTTCCTTACCAGAGACGCAATGCTTTCGATTGCCTCATTGACGAATACGCCCACCGCTTTCGTGTCCGGGTTCAATGCCGCCTTTAATTCCGCAGCCCTGTCAAAGTCTATCCGCCTGCGGCTTGGCGCAAACACGAAGCCGATATAATCCGGGCGGATTTCGTTGACGGCGCGGATATCCTCCGGCCTTGTGATGCCGCATATCTTCACCTTTGCCATACCTCACAGCCCCCTTAACCGGTTTAATTCCGTTTTTTTCTCCCTGCTGCGCATGAGGGTCTCCCCAATGAGCACCGCGTTCACCTTTGCCTGCCGCAGAAGGTCAATATCCCGCGCGGTCTTGATTCCGCTTTCCGCGATAAAGATTTTGTCGTCCGGCACAAGCTGCCGAAGCCGGATACCGGTATTGATGTCAACCTCAAAGGTTTGCAGGTTGCGGTTATTCACACCAATCACCCGTGCGCCGGCTTGAAGCGCCGAATGGATTTCCGCTTCCGTATGTGCTTCCACCAGTGCGGAAAGCCCCAGGGAATCACATACACGAATATACTGTTTCAGCGTTTGCGTATCCAACAGCGCACAAATCAGTAAAACCGCGTCCGCGCCCAGCGTTTTTGCCTCATAAATCTGATACCTATCAATTGTAAAATCCTTGCGCAGAACAGGGAGACCAATTCCCTGATGAATTTCATACAGATAGCGGTCACTGCCCTGAAAATACTCCGGCTCCGTCAGCACAGAAACCGCGCTTGCCCCGGCCGCTTCATACTCCTTTGCAATCTCCAGATAAGGAAAATCTTCGGCAATCAGCCCTTTGGAGGGGGAAGCCTTCTTTACCTCGCAGATAAAGGAAATCTCCCCGCCCCTGAGTGCGTTTTCAAACCGGAACGGAACGCCGGCTGCGGTCTTCAACGCTTTTTCCTTCATCTCATCCGGAGGGACAAGTGTTTTGAGCCGCTCCAACCTGTTTTTGGTAAATGCCGCGATGCTGTCCAGAATCATGCGGCTTCCTCCTGCGATAGCTTTATGAATCGGTGGAGCTGTTCCATTGCCTTGCCGCTGTCTATGGTTTCGGCGGCAAGCCTGACGCAGTCGCGAAGAGTCAGACTGCTGTTCGCCATATAAAGGCATACCGCGGAGTTAAGGAGAACGATATCCCGCTTCGCCCCCTTTTTGCCGGAGAGAACATCCATTGCGATTTTTGCGTTTTCTTCGGGATTTCCTCCAACCAAATCCTCCGGTTTGCACTTTTCAAACCCGAACTGAGCAGGGTCAAGGAAAAAGCTGTTCAGCTTTCCATCGTTCACCTCGCAGACGGTGGAAGGTCCGCAGAGAGAAATTTCATCCAGACCGTCATGGCCGTGAACCACCATCGCCCGCTTTACCCCCAGATTAGCAAGCACTCTGGCGAGCGGCTCCACCAAGTTTTCATCGTAGACGCCCAGTAGCTGAAGGTTCGCGCCCGCCGGGTTCGCGAGAGGGCCGAGAATGTTGAATATCGTACGCACGCCCAGCTCTCTTCTAACCGGAGCGGCGAATTTCATTGAGGCGTGGTAGGTTTGGGCAAACATGAAGCAAAGACCGATTTTCTTCAAAATTTCCGCGCTCTGCTCCGCCGGAATATCGATTTTTACGCCGAGCGCGTCCAGCAGGTCGGCGCTGCCGCATTTGCTGGAAACACTTCGGTTGCCGTGCTTCGCGACCGGTACGCCAGCCGCTGAAACAACAAACGCGGCGATTGTGGAAATATTAAAGGTATACGCTTCGTCGCCGCCGGTACCCACAATATCGAGCACGTCGGTTTCGGGCGTCAGCTTGGTGCAGTGGCTCCGCATTGACGCGGCACTTCCCGCAATTTCTTCAATGCTTTCCCCCTTCATCCGAAGAGCGGTAAGGTAGGAGCCGATTTGTGCGTTGGTCGCCTTGCCGTCCATAATTTCGTTCATGACCTCCCTCGCGGTTTCAAAGGGAAGGCTTTCCTTATTCAGCAGGCTGTGAATTGCATTGGTAATCATACAGGTTCCTCCAATACTAAAAAATTTCGGATGATCGTCGCGCCCTGCGGCGTTAAAATGGATTCCGGGTGGAATTGCAGACCGTATATCTCATAATCGCGGTGCTTTACCGCCATAACCTCCTGTGCGCCGTCTTCGGCAATTACCAGAAGCTCGTCGGGCAAGCCGGCGCGGTCCGCGATTAAGGAATGGTAGCGCGCCGCCTGAATTACCGGCGGCAGTCCTTTAAAAACCGCACTGCCGTTCGCAATATGAATTTCGCTCTGCTTGCCGTGCATCAGATTCTTCGCATGCACAACAGAGCCACCGAACGCTTCACAAATTGCCTGATGCCCGAGGCAAACACCTAAAATCGGTACCTTCCCCTTCATTTTCAGCACCAGCTCCTCGCAGATGCCGGCTGATTTGGGAAAACCGGGACCGGGGGAAAGAATAATATGGGAGGGGTGGATCGCTTCGACCTGCTCCGCTGTCAGCGCGTCGTTGCGTATCACGCGGATATCCTGACGAAATTCTCCGATCAGCTGAACCAGGTTATAGGAAAAGCTGTCATAATTGTCGATAAGCAGTATCATAAGCCAACACCTCCCGCGTTTTCAATCGCCTGAATAACCGCCATTGCCTTGTTTCCGCTCTCCTCATATTCCTTCTCCGGAATACTGTCCGCAACAATTCCGCCGCCCGCCTGAACGTACACTTTGTTTTGCTTTTTTACCGCCGTGCGGATTGCGATGCAGGTATCCATATTGCCGGAAAAATCAAGGTATCCGATTGCGCCGCCGTAAAGTCCCCTCGCCTGCGGCTCAAGCTCCTCAATAATCTGGCAGGCCCGGATTTTCGGCGCGCCGGAGAGGGTACCCGCCGGGAGCATCGCGGCGATCGCGTCACAGGCATCGTTCTCCTTTCGGATATTGCCGCCCACCACGGAAACAATATGCATAATCTTGGAATAACGGTGAATGATCTGGAAGGCTTCCACCTCTACCGAGGAGAACTCCGCAATTTTTCCGACGTCGTTTCGCGCCAGATCCACCAGCATATTGTGCTCGGCAAGCTCCTTTTCATCGGCGAGCAGCTCCCGCTCCAGCGCTTGATCTTCTTGGAATGTTTTGCCCCTCGGTCTTGAGCCCGCAACCGGATAGGTCGTTAGCCTGCCCTGTTCCAGCTTGATTAGGGTTTCCGGAGATGTTCCCGTAATCTGCAGGTCGCCGTTATCCATAAAGTACATATAGGGGGAGGGGTTGGTGGTACGCAGCACACGGTAGGCGTTCAGCAGGCTGGCATGGTATTCCGCCTCGAACCGTCTGGAGGGAACGACCTGAAAGATATCGCCGTCTTTGATATACTGCTTTGCTTTTTCCACCATGGAACAAAATGCTTCTTTGGATAGATTGCAGGTAAATTCCGGTCTGGCATCCGCTTTTTCCTCCGGCAGCGGAGAGGCGTCTGTGATAATCCGGATTACCTCTTCAATTTCATCGGCAGCCCTGCGGTAGCCTGCTTCTCCGTCCTCCGCCTTCATATTCGCGACCACTGTAATTTTCTGCCGCAGATGATCATAAGCGATTACCTTATCAAACAGCATCAGGTCAAAGGCGGGAAAGCCGCTGTCCCTTAATTTGAGCACCGGCTCCGTCACGGCAATCAGCTCGTAGGAAAAGTAACCGACGAAACCGCCGGTAAACGGTGGCATATCCTCAAGCTTTGGAGAACGGTACTCCGCCAGCACGGAGCGGATTACCTCCATCGGATTCGCGCCCCGAACCGTTTTGGAATCGGTTCCCTTTACGGTAACCGTATCCTGATTGCCGATTACGCGGACAACCGGGTCGAAGCCAAGGAAGGAATATCTTCCCCATCGCTCCCCGCCCTCGACACTTTCAAGTAAATAGTACTGCTTGCTTTGGCGGGCAAGCTTCCGCAGCATGGAGATTGGGGTAATAATATCCGCGTAAATTTCCTTGCTGACGGGGATTACCTTGAAATCTCCGCAAAGCGCGCAGGCTTGCCGGCAGGTTGGTTTTAACATTTTGTTCACTCCCTAAAAAAGTATAAAAAAAAGCCTTTGCCCCAGAAAGGGACAAAAGCTTAAATGCTTCTGCGATACCACCCAAATTGGTGAAAATTCACCCGCTCATTTTGCATACCAACATATGCACCCCACTGATAACGGACAGGGTTCCCGTCAGCGCCT
>JAEZWL010000199.1 GCA_023420245.1 Bacillota bacterium
ACTCTAAGCTGCAATATTTCGGGGTTCTCCCTGGAATAATTTTTATCCAGTAAAAATTGCTCGCGAACCGTTCGAACGTTACGGCCTTCGTTTTTCCAGAATTCCTCCACTGCGAGAAGAGAACTGCGCTGTTTCCCTATGAGGTTTCGGATATCATAGATCAGCATCAGGGCCGATTTGGTTTGCGCCAGCGCCTGCTGTTCCTGAGTCAAAGCAATCGTGGAGTCGGTTAAGCTGCGAATCTCATTATGGATTGAGGATGCGGTTGAAAAGATGTCGTAAAACATTTTTCCCATTGTAAAAAACAGGATAGCAACACTCAGATACGGCACCGCATAGCCCGCAATCGCAACGGTGTAAATTAGGGAAGCGGTAGAGGACATTACACTGGTAAGACTGGAAACCGTACCGGAAGAAATGGAATCCAGTGTAATGACTCCGTCTAAATTATTGATATTGTTAACGGTTTGGACAATTCGCTTTGCCAGGTCTAAAACCTTTGCCTCAGACGCGCCCAAATCGTGCCAGCCGTCCTGAATACTCTCATTGAGCGGGTCGATATTCAGCAAAGTCTGATCAATCCAGTCATCAAAGGCAGTTTTCGCCTGTCCCGCGGACTTGATGTTTTTATCAATTTCCGTAATGAGCCTCCCCAGCATATTTGCCGCGATTTCTCCACTTTCCACATTCTCAAGAAAAGCGGCTACCGAGGTGAACAGGTAGCTGTAATTGGTAAACGAAGTTAATGCCTGGGGAACGATTACAATTTTAGAGGTTTCCCACTCTTTTCCGTTCCGACAAAGGTTTTTTGCGTTATTTCGCAGGGATGCGACCCACGGAGCCTCACTGGAGACCGGGTAAACCGTAAAGCTTTTGCCTACGGCGGCAAGCTTGTCTGCCGCCAGTATGTTTCCGTAAAAACCTTTCAGCGTCGTAAGAATTCCAGCAATATCATCCGGCGCGAGCATAAACAAATCCTCCTTTATTGCGAATTATTAATTATTCTATATCATAGAATACAACTATTTTTCTCATTTGTAAATATCAAATATGTTAAATAGAATTAAAATATATCTGATAAAAAACGTGCTGCCGAAACCATCTTTTTTAAGAGCGAAACCCTCAAAAAAACAGAAAGGAGCACGAAACTTTGTAATTCGTTTTTTTGTTCATTTTTTGTTTATAATTTTTTGTTTTAATTCTGTATAATGGATTTTATAGAAGTCTTGTTCTTCAAGCTTTGGCTCAATCGCAATGTAGCGATTGACTATATAAGTCCTTAACAAATTTATTTTCAAGGAGACAACTCCATGTACTATCCTCCCTATCCGCCGTATCCTCCGAATCCCTACAGAAATCCCAATACTGACCCCACACCGTACTCCATGTTTCTTGGCGAAAAGCGCGATTTGAGGCGAACCGCTAACCGGCTTTGCTGGACTCTGCTGATTGCGATTCTGCTGATGGGAAGCTTCGCCGTTGTGTGCACCTTTTTTCTTCGGACAATCGGATACCAGGCAGTGAATCCCTCCAGTGATTTTCACGGCTTCACTCCCGTCCTATATTACCTTACGTCGATTGTTTCTTATGTCGTGGGTCTTGCCGTTCCCACCCTGATCTACTTCGCAATCCGGCGCATTCCTCTGGGCGACGCCCTGCCGTTTGGACCGGTTCGCCTGCCGAAAGCCGTCTCGTGCGTCTTTTTTGGCGCCGCCGTCTGCATGCTTGGCAATTTTCCCGCAAATGCGGTTATCAGCATAGAGAAATTTTTCGGATTTTCCGGCGATATGCCGCAGATGCCGCTTAATGACGACCTGTTGGTGCTGATTCTTTACGGAATCACCGTCTTAATCGTACCGCCAATTGTAGAAGAGCTTTTATTTCGCGGCATGATTCTTCACGCCCTGCGAAAATACGGGGACGGTTTTGCCATTGTGACCTCTTCCATTCTGTTTGGGCTCTACCACGCCAATTTTGTTCAGATTGTTTTCGCGTTTATCGCCGGGCTGGTATTGGCATTGGTCGTAGTACGCACCGGTTCTCTTTGGATATCGATCCTGATTCATTTTATCAATAATTCCATTTCTTTTACACTGGAATTAATTCAGCGCTATAACGGTGATCAGGCGGCAACCACAGCGAACTATTTTGTCTTCGGCATTTTGATGCTGTGCGGTATCTTCTCGCTGATTTATCTTCTGATGAAGGACCGGAGCTTCTTCCGTTCGGCTCCCCGCAATTCGATTTTTCCAATGCCCTCTAAAATATGGGCTGCGTTCACGAATCCGGGCGCAGTGGCAGTCGTCCTGTATACGCTGCTCTATTCCATCCATCTTTTAATTAATCCGTCATGAGCGGCAGGGATGAGCTTTTTATGCGTGACGCGCTGAAGCTCGCGCAGGCGGCGGCAGACGAAGGGGAAGTTCCTGTCGGCGCCGTTATGGTAAAGGATGATAAAATTATTGCCGTCGGGAGAAACCGGCGCGAGGCCGGAAAAAATGCCTTGCGCCACGCGGAGCTGGAGGCAATTGACCAAGCCTGCAAAGCACTCGGCGGATGGCGGCTGTGGCAGTGCGAGCTTTTCGTCACCCTTGAACCCTGCCCAATGTGCGCCGGAGCGATCATCAATGCCCGTATCCCCCGTGTGGTATTCGGTGCCAGCGACCCGAAGGCAGGCTCCTGCGGTTCGGTCGTGAATCTTTTTGAGCTGCCCTACAATCACAAGCCCGAGCTGGTCAGAGGCATTCTGGAAGCAGAGTGCTCCGCCGTGTTGACCGAATTTTTTCGAAAATTAAGAGAAAAAAAATAGAGAGGGCGTTTGCTCTCTCTTTCATTTCGCTCATTGCGAAAGCTGTTTTGTAGCTTGCGGCTGTTCCGGGAGCCTTCGGGCACAAAAAAATCAGGAGGGAGCTAAAAGCCCCCTCCTGACCTGCCAAGAACCGGATTCCGTACTCAGCGTTTTTATTGCTACTCCCCGAATAGAGCGGCGCGGGAAGCTTTACCCTTGCACACACTTACCTCCCGCGCAAGTTAATTCGTATAGCCGGGGAACAATAAGAAAGAATAATCAAAAATGGTAACAAAACAACGTAGCCGCTTTTAACCATTGACACTGAAAAGAAACTATGGTATAGTATTATTATTTATAAAGCCATAGGCAAATCAATAATTTTTTACATATACACTATACCATATTAATTTTGATTTGTCAAGTAAAATTTTTTTGGGGGTATTCTCTTGAATCATGCCCTGATGTCCCTGTTCTCGGTGGAGGCACTTTCCGAGCAGGTCTCCGCTAACGAAATCCTGCAATTAAACGAAGAAACCGAGCAGTACGGGCTTACCCTTACCCCGGTTCAGGCACGCGAGCTGATACAGGCCCGCGCCGAACAGCTTACTGCCTGCGGTCGTGTGGAGGTCGGCAGTGCCACACTCGGAAAGCTCATCGAAGCCTTTTGCGATTCCTCATTCATCAATCAGCGGGAATACGCGGCGATTCTTCACGAGCTGATCGAAATTTTTTACTACGCCAAGAACGAAACCCTTAACCTGATCTCCGACAACGAGCTGATTGAATTTATGAAGGACTGCTTTGAAAACCGCTGTATGGGTTCGCTGGAGCTTTTAAAGGGAAGGGAGCTCGAAAAGCTGGCGGAGCATCTGCGCCGTGGCGTAACGGATCCTAAAAATCCGGAATACGAGCCTCAGGATGACGCCGGCTCCGGCTGTTATTATTTTTATCATAACACGCAGAATGCTTATGACGATTTTAACGACGATATTTATAACGGTTATAATAATTGGCGGGAGACCGGAGAGGAGTTTGGCGATGAACCGTGATAATTTTCTTGCCTCTTATCTGAGCGAGGAAGAAATATCTGGAGTGCAGGCGGAAGTTATGCACCTGCTCAGCAAAGAAATTTTATATTATACCGCCGGAAAAAGCAGCTCTGTTCCGGTTGAAACCGCGCAAATGCTGTTGGAATCCATTCTTTACAGCATTACTTTGTACCTTGATTCACAAATCGAGCCTTACGCCGCGATCAAAACCGAGAGTTTTGAGGATATCCGCGAAAAAGGACTGGAGCTAGTCAAGCAGAAGGTAGAAGAGGCCAAGCAGCTTTTAAGGGAGGTAAGGGAGACCCGCATCCCAACGGAGCTAATCGCCTACAACGGTACAATCGACGTCGCGCTGGAGGGCTTTTTTCAGCTCTATGACCCGCGCTTTGAGGCGCAGAGTACCGCGGCAATCATCGACTACCCGCTGTCGAAGGACGACCTGAGCGTAACCGGGGTTCTTTATATCATCAATTACCTCACACAGCTGAAAAAAGAAAACCAATTCTGCGCGAAATACAGCAGGAATCACATCCGCGCGCTTCTGTTCGCCCACGGGGCAAAGCACCACCTGGATTACCGTGAAATGCTGGTCAATATCCCCGAAATTCTTCTGGAATATGAAAACAGCAGAAAAAAAACAGGCGGAAATCAACCGCCTGTTTCTGTAACCTATCGGGAAAATCCGGTTTAATAATTGTTTGCCTTGCGCTCGAAATAAGCCTGCGGATGCTTGCAGGCGGGGCATTTTTCAGGAGCTTCCTTGCCAACATGGATATATCCGCAATTGCGGCAGATCCAAACGGTTTCTTCGCCGGCCTTAAACACAAGATCCTCATTCAGATTCTGGATCATCTTGCGGTAACGTTCCTCATGGCTTTTTTCCACCTCCGCGATCAGCCGCATAGTAGAGGCGATTTCCTGGAAGCCCTCCTGCTCGGCAACCTCCGCAAATCCCTTGTACATTTCGGTCCATTCGTAATTCTCTCCGGCTGCCGCGTCCTCCAGATTATCCTTTGTGGAAGGAACGTCTCCGCCCTTCAAATATTTAAACCATAGCTTCGCGTGTTCTTTTTCATTGTTGGCAGTTTCTTCAAAAATTCCCGCCAGCTGCTCGTAGCCTTCCTTTTTTGCTTTTGACGCGTAAAAGGTATATTTGTTCCTCGCCTGTGATTCTCCCGCAAACGCTGCCAGTAAATTTGCTTCCGTCCTGCTTCCTTTAAATTCCATGGTATTTGTCTCCTTTCGCTTTATCATTTTATCATTTGAACTACTGGAACTATTATACATTTTCATACGCAAAAAGTATATGGCTTCCTCCGATTTTTCACACCTCATTGTATGTGACCGCACAGATTGACTCAATGGAAATAAAGGTAACCGCCAACGGTCTTCCCATTCGAAAACTTCGGCACTGCCGGTTTGGCGCGCTTGGCGGGCTTAGAATCAGCTTGATACAGTCGTTCTGTATTTCCATTAAAATGCCGGTGGCCCGGTTCCCATTTTCAGTAAAAACCGTAATCAGCTTTCCTTTTAACCCGTTTAAATAGCTCGGCGGCGCCGCCTTTGGCCATTCTTCAAAAACAAAGGAATTCAGTGCGCCGTAATCCTTTATGTAAATCAAAGGCATTCCCTCCGTTCTGAGTAATTAATATGCGGCGCCACCACAATGAATTAACCGAATATCTTTTTTATCATATTATGGTATCGGGCGGCAATATCCTTCATCGGTAAAATCCTGACTTCCATAGATGAGAAAAGAGGTATCAGATATGCTTAATAATTGCAGGGATGACGATATCGTTCGTGTTCTTTCCGCGAATGTCGGCCGGGTTTGCACGGTGTTTACAAAAAGCGGCGGAGCCTCGGGCTGCGGCTTTACCGGGCTGCTTTCCACTGTAAATCCCGAGTATATAAAGCTCACCACCGAATTGCCCGTTGCGCCT
>JAEZWL010000214.1 GCA_023420245.1 Bacillota bacterium
AGTTTTCACGGTATCGGTCGGCTGTGCGCCGTTCGCAATCCATTTCTTAGCCTTGTCGGCATCCACCTTCACAACGGAAGGCTCCTCGAGCGGATTGTAATAACCGATTTCCTCAATGAAACGTCCATCGCGCGGGTAGCGGGAATCTGCAACAACTATACGATAGAAGGGAGCCTTCTTAGCACCCATTCTGCGTAATCTGATCTTTACTGACATAATGTTCACCTCCACAAATTGATCAATATCTTCACCAAAAAGGGTTTCCTTATTGGATGAATTCTAAATGAAATTCCTGTTAAAACGGCATTCCCATCCCGGAGAAACGGCGCTTGCCCATCCCCTTCATCTGTTTTACAAACTTCTGGGTCTGCTCAAACTGTTTGATCAGGCGGTTAACGTCCTCTACCTTCATTCCGCTTCCGGCAGCGATGCGTCTTTTGCGCGAGGGATTAATCAGCGCCGGTTTCTCGCGCTCTTCCGGCGTCATGGATAGAATGATCGCAGCCATACGATCCATCTGACGGTCGTCGATATCGACGTCCTTAATCTGCTTTTCCATGCCCGGCATCTTGGAGAGTACGTTTTTCAGCGGGCCCATTTTCTTAATTTGCTGGAACTGATCAAGCAAATCGTTAAAATCAAGTTTATTCTGCATCAGCTTCTTTGCCGTATTCTCCGCAGCTGTTTGATCCAGCTTGGTCTGGGCGTTCTCGATCAGAGTCAGAACATCACCCATTCCCAGAATACGGGAAGCCATACGATCGGGGTGGAACACCTCAAGGTCCTCCAGCTTTTCGCCAACGCCGACGAACTTAATCGGCTTTCCGGTGACTGCGCGGACGGAAAGCGCCGCGCCTCCGCGGGTATCGCCGTCGAGCTTCGTGAGAATCACACCGGTAATATTCAGCAGCTCGTCGAAGGTCTTTGCGACATTCACTGCCTCCTGACCGGTCATGGAATCGACGACCAGTAATATTTCATGAGGGGAAACCTCATCCTTGATATTTTTCAGCTCGCCCATCAGCTTTTCATCGATTTGCAGCCGTCCGGCGGTATCAATCAAAACCATGTCGTTGCCGTAATCCCGGGCATGGGCAATCGCGGCTTTACAAATTTTAACCGGATTCTCCGTTCCCATCTCAAAAACAGGCACACCTGCTTTTGAACCGACGACCTGAAGCTGTTTGATCGCGGCCGGGCGGTAGATATCGCAGGCAGCAAGCAGAGGCCGGTGCCCCTTGCCCTTCAGCATCATGGCAAGCTTGCCGGCGTGGGTCGTTTTACCGGCACCCTGCAAACCGCAGAGCATGATAACGGTCGGCGGAGCAGAGGGGGACGCTATCTTGGCGTCGCTGCCGCCCATCAGCTCGGTCAGCTCTTCGTTCACTATTTTGATCACCATCTGCGCGGGAGTAAGACTTTCCATTACCTCCGCGCCGATGGCGCGTTCGCTTATTTTATTTGTAAAATCTTTTGCAACCTTATAGTTTACGTCCGCTTCCAAAAGAGCGAGGCGGACTTCACGCATCGCTTCCTTAACATCCGCTTCACTTAATTTACCTTTGGATTTCAGCCGTTTAAACGCGGCGGATAATTTATCGGCAAGACCTTCGAATGCCAACGCTGTCCCTCCTTACTCCTCGCAAAGTCCCTTTGCAATCTCTAAAATCTTTTCCGAATTGCTTTTCAATTCATGGGAATATATAAAATGCTCATTGTACTCTGTAATCTGTTCCGCGGCGGCAATGATTTCCTCGAGGCCTGTCCTCACCTCACGGAAACGGCGCGCAAGCCCGAGGCGTTCCTCCATATCGAGAAGCTGAACCTCCGCGCGCTTGATGGAATCGCGCACACCCTGACGGGTAATCCCCTCGTTATCCGCAATTTCGGAAAGCGAAAGGTCGTCGTTATAATAATATTCAATCACGCTACGCTGCTTTTCGGTCAGCATATCGCCGTAGAAATCAAGTAAAAGGGATATTTCCATGTTTTTCGCCACAAACACACCCCCTAAGCTACTGTAAAGCGATTTACTTTACAGTTATGAATTATACTATAAAGAGGCGACAAAGTCAAGAGAAAATTCCAAAGTACGGCGTATTCAGCTTTCCCTGCACCTTTAGCTTCAGCATCCGGTTCTCCAGCCTTATATCGGAAAGATTCAAATCAGCGGAAACACCGGACTGCTTGTAATGAAACACAGATCCATCCATTCGAATTTCCGTTCCGCTTACGGTAAAGGTTTCGGGCAACGCTTCCTTCAGCGTCGGGATTACCCAAACGGGATTGACCGGAAGTCTGCCGACATGCACGGAATTTACACGCATAGCCAGCTGTCCGCCCGAAAAGGACGGCGTGAGATTAACAGAAACGTCATACGCTCTGTTCTGATATACAATCGGCAGAAACGCATCCGCCGTGTCATCCTCACGGAAGGAAAGGATTACGCGGCGAATAGCCGCACCGTTGACGGAAGTAAAGTGACTGCTCAAAGCCATCTTTTGATCGATAAAACCGTTTATTTCTTCCTCGGTTACGGAACACTCTTCACCGGAAAGCGCACCCGCCAGTACTTTCTTCGCCAGCTCATTAGACGGAGCAATCGGCTGGTTGATTTGCTCCGCATGCGGCGTGCTCAGAGCCAGCGTAATCAATATTCCTATGATAACAAGAATTCCCGCAGCCACGGACAAAACAATCGTCAGGATACGGTTCCCTTTGCTCTTTTCTTTCTTCATCTGCATAACCTATCCTCCCGTCATTATCGCTCTTCCTTTTTCCTATAGTATATAATAAACGCGTGAAAAGTAGAAGTCAGACCAACTGTTGATTGGAAAAACAGGCATGATTGCATTTTGAAAATCACCTAGTACTCTGAGCATGGGTTTATTTCAGTTCCACAATCGTGACACCGGCCTCGCCCTCGCCGAACGTGCCGAGCCGGTAACTCCTGACGCTGGGGTGCTTTTTCAGGTGCTGCTGAACCGCCGCGCGGAGCGCGCCGGTTCCTTTTCCGTGGATGATGGTCAGCAGCTCTACGCCGGTCAGCAAAGCGGAATCAATGAAGCGGTCTACATTTAAAATCGCTTCGTCGGTCATCTGCCCGCGCAGGTCAATTTCTGTTGAAACCTTCGCCTGCGCGCGTCCTGTTACATTTCTGGTAACGGTACGGCGCGGCGTTTTCGGCTGCTTTTCATTCACCAGACGCAGGTTGGAAACCGGAACGCGGGTCTGGATGATTCCCGCCTGCACCAGCACCGTATCGGAGCTGCCCTCCGGAAGGCGGAGCACCGTACCGGTCTTATCAATATCAAACAGAAGCACCGTGTCGCCGACCTTGAGAGGGCGGGGCAGGACATATTCGTCCACATTCCGTGTATGAATCGGGTCTGCCGTTTCCTCCAGATTGCGGAGTCCGGCCTTCAGCTTTGCTTTCTGCTCCGCGGTAAGCGCCTTGTTCTGCTGTTTGCGAAGCTCCTCCATCTCGTTGAGGAGCGCGTCAATCTGACCGCGTGTACGCGAAACCAGCTCGGCGGCCTGACGGCGGGCTTTTTCAATTTCCTTATCCGCTTCCGCCTGAATGCTGTCGCGGATTGCCTGCGCGTCCTGCTTCGCGCGGACGGCCTCGAGGTGCGCCTGCTCTGCCTTACCACGCTCCGCCTCCAAGCCCTGGCGGCTGCTTTCCAGGCTCTGTACCACGTCTTCAAAACGCGCGTTCTCGGTGGAAACTAAGTCCCTTGCGCGGTTGACAACCTCTTCGTTCATGCCGAGACGAAGAGAAATCGCAAAGGCATTCGAACGACCCGGCACGCCAATGAGCAGGCGGTAGGTCGGGCGAAGTGTGGTCACGTCGAATTCACAGCAGGCGTTTTCCACACCCGCCGTTTGCAAGGCGTAAGCCTTTAGCTCCGCGTAATGGGTCGTTGCTGCGATTTTGGCACCCTTTTGGCGCAGAGCCTCCAGAATCGCCATCGCAAGCGCGGCGCCCTCCACCGGGTCGGTTCCCGCGCCGAGCTCATCCAGTAAAATCAAGCTGGCTTCATCCGCCTGATCGATGATTTTAATAATATTGGTCATATGGGCAGAAAACGTAGAGAGGGACTGCTCGATGCTCTGCTCGTCGCCGATATCCGCCAAAACCTGCCGGTAAATGGAAATCCGGCTGTTATCCGCCACCGGGAGCAAAAGACCGCACATCGCCATCAGCGTGAGCAGACCGACGGTTTTCAGTGTAACGGTTTTACCGCCTGTATTCGGTCCGGTAATCACCAGCGTATCGAAATTTATACCCAATTCGATATCCGTCGGTACCACTTTATCTCCCGAAATCAGCGGATGTCGCGCTTTTTTCAGCAGGGTTTTCCCTTCGTCGTTCACAAGAGGCATGCTTGCCTTCATTTTATAACCGAGGTTTGCTTTTGCAAAAATTAAATTCAAGTCTACCGCGGCCTGATATCCGCTGATTGTACCGCCCGCGAAATTGCCGGTTTCCGCCGATAGCTCGGCGAGAATCCGCTCGATTTCCACTTGTTCCTGGGAAAGCAGCACCCTGACCTGATTGTTGGCTTCCACCACCGCCATCGGCTCCACAAAAACGGTCGCGCCGCTGGAGGAGGTATCGTGAACCAAGCCGGGGATTTCGCTCCTGCACTCCGCCTTAACCGGAACGACAAAGCGCCCGTCGCGCATTGTAACGATCGGGTCCTGCAGGTATTTCTGATAAACCGGGGAATGAATCATTTTATCCAGCTGTTCCCTGGCACGGGAGGATGCGGCGCGGATTTTCCGGCGAATGGAGGCCAATTCGGGGGACGCGGCGTCGGCCATCTCCTCCTCCGACAGAATCGCGTTGAAAATTCGGTCTTCCAGATATTTATTCGGCATCAGCGAATCAAAGCGCCAGTCAAGAACGCTTTTCACCCCTTCACTTTTCGAACGCCAGTCCACAATTCCGCGAAGCGTGCGAAGCACCCCCGCAATCCGCAGAAGCTCCGGCATGTTTAAGGTTGCGCCCGCTTCCGCGCGGCGCAAAGAGTTGGTGACGTTTTTCAGGCCGCCGAAGGACGGCGCGCCGAACTGCGCCAGCAGCGTATAGGCCGCGTCGGTATCTGCCAGAAGGCGCCGCACTTCCGAAAGAGAAGTGTCCGGCAGAAGATTCCGGGCAAGCTGGGCGGCATCGTCACAGGCGGTCTCTCCCGCGAGCATATTCAATATTTTATCCAGCTCCAAAGCCAGATAATGTCGTTTGTTTTCTTCCATTATCATAGTAATTATCCTTTTCAACTTTACCACAGTACTTTGCAGCATCTAAAATGACAGGATTACAAAGCACCGGATTTTAACAATGTTCCAGGGTGATAACAACGATTTCCGGGCGATTCAGGAACCGCGCCCCGAAAAGACCGCTGCCAAGTCCTCTGCTGACAAGAAGCTTTTTATCTTGAATTTCATAAATTCCGGAGCTGTACTCCGGCAGGAATTTGCGCTCGGGCGAAAGCAACCCGCCCAAAAGCGGAAGACGAAGCATTCCCCCATGGACATGACCGCTGAGTGATAAATCCGCGCCCCAGCGGGCATAAACGGGGAAGCAGAGAGGATTATGCGCCAGCAGAATTCCGAAGGCAGACGGGTCGCAAACATCCATTATCCGCTTCATATCCCGGTCGATGAACGGCACGGTACGACCGGTTTTTTTCTTCGCTTCACGGTAATGCTTTAAGGGAAGCCACAACCCGTAAAGATTGATGCTTTGCCGATTCTGAGTGATTTGCGTCTTTTCGTTTTCGAGCACCCTGATTTTCATTGAGGCAAGACGCACCAAAAACGCCTTCATTTCCTTACGCTCCATGTCCAGCTCATGATTCCCGACTACATAATAACACGGATATTTTGCGCCGAGTGTCTGAGCGAGACGAAAAAAAACGTCATGGTGAAAATCCGACCGGCTGATCATGTCTCCGGTCATCACGACCATATCCGGTTTGACTGCGTCGATTTTGCGGATTAGACGAACGTTTTCATGTCCAAAACAAGCACTGTGCAGGTCGGAGAGCTGTAGGATCTTAAATCCTTGAAAGTCCGGCGGAATTTTCGGAGAAGCAATCCGGTAATCCGTTCTTTGCAGCAGATGGTTTTCAATAAAAAGCGTGGATGTTAACTTCAATGCCTTGATCAGGATTCTTTTGAGCAGAGATTTCTTCTTCATAACAGCTCCCGCGGAATTTTTATTCGATTCCAAATATGTAACGGCTTCCCTGAAACAACTTATTAGTCGAATAACTTTTTTATTCTTCTTGATTTTTAATTTGATGGTAAAAATCCAATGTATTAAAGCTTCTTTGCAGCGTGCTGATGACATACTGCTCGCTCGCCTGCGAAAGCTGCTTTAAGCCCTGCGAGGAAAGGCTGAACGAAAAAAGCTTTTCGAAATCCGCGTAAATCGTGTGGCGAAGTCCGGTAAGAGCACCGGGACTCAGCAATACGGCCGGTTCGGAAGGGCGCGCGCAGTCTCCGCAGTAAATCACACCGCTGTG
>JAEZWL010000231.1 GCA_023420245.1 Bacillota bacterium
CTGCTGTTGTGCTCGTTTTCCTCCGCGGCGGCAATATAATCCATCCGCCTGGTCACGTCGAAGTCTTCCAGTACGCGGCGGGCGATGTTATCCGGCTTGGAGGTTGCCACGGCAAGCAGTGCGCCCGCCTGCTTCAGCTCGTCCAGAAGCTCGGGCATATGCGGGTATAATACATTGTCAAACGCGCCCGTCACGTTGTAGGTTTCCCGAAAATAGTCTACCGCCTGTTCGGCCTGCGCATCCGTCATTCCGCAGAACTTTACAAAGCTCTCCCAAAGCGGCGGACCGATAAACCTGCGGAGCGTAGCCCGGTCGGGCGCGGGGAACCCCATGCGTTCAATCGCTCCTTTTACCGAAACGGTCACGCCCGGCTCGGAGTCGGAAAGGGTTCCGTCTAAATCGAAGAGTACTAAGTCATAAATCGGTTTCATTTCATTCCGCCTTCCCTATCCATTCGTTACTGGAGCTTTCTTGCCTCCGCCTTCGCGGCAAAGCTCTCTTTTTTTACGCTGACCCGTTCGTGGGTTCCGATTGCGATCACGCCGGCGTTATCCTTTGCCTCCAATTGAAAGCGGAACATTCTGCCGTTTTCCTCGGTAAGCTCCGCCGTTACGGTTACCTGAACGCCAAGCGCGGTGGGGCAGAGATGCTCCATCGTAATTTTGGAGCCGACGGTTGTAATGCCCTCTGCCAGCTCGTTTTGAATCAGCTCGGCGGCGGTTCCCTCAAACAAAGCGGCTACCATGGGGGTTGCAAGCACACGGACGCTTCCGCTGCCCATGTTTACGGCAAGCATATCCTCGGTCACCGTATATTCGCGGGTCAATTTTGTTTCTTTCATTGTAATTTCCTCCCGTTGCATGCTATAATAATAAAAATTCAGAAGAACTGCCGGACACCGCGAAACCGCAAAAAGCAAGGCGGTAAGCGCGGGAAAGCCGCAGGTTTCATCGAAAATTCGAAGCGCATATTGTTCTTATTATAACATAGCCGCCGATAATAATAAACAAGGAAAAGAATTACAAATCGGCAGCTTCTCAGCACATCCGCACTTCTCATTACGGAGGAAAAATATGCCTGAAAAAGTGATACCGATCAATCAGAAAAGGCGCATCCGCCTGATGGACGAGCTGCGCGGCTTCGCCGTTTTCTGCATGATATTTTACCACGGGTTCTACACCCTTGCCTTTTTATATAACAGTAACGCGGGGCTGGTGCTGCTGCGGTTTTTTATGCCCGCAGAGCCGTACTTCGCGGGGCTGTTTATGTTTATTTCGGGAGTATCGTCCGACCTTTCCCACTCCAACCTCAAGCGTGGACTGAAGCTGCTCGGTATCGCGCTGGCGGTCACGCTGGTAACGTATCTGGCGGTGCCTCAGGAGCTGATTGTTTTCGGTATCCTGCATTTTCTTTCGGTCTGCATGATTCTGTACGGATTATTGAAACCGTTCTCTGACCGCTTTCGCTTTCACTGGTCCGCCGTCGCGGTGTGCGCGGTGCTGTTCCTTGGAACGACGGGGATTTCCAAAGGGTATCTCGGATTTTCGGCATCGTTCGGCGTAATGCTTCCCGAAGTGCTCTACCGGACGAACTGGCTGGCTCCGCTTGGCATTTTCAATGAAAGCTTCATCAGCGCGGACTACTTCCCGCTGTTCCCGTGGATTTTCGTGTTCGCGGCAGGCACGGTTGTGGGCAAGCTCGCCGCCGCAGGCAAATTCCCCGAGTTCACCTACCGCTCCCGCGTGCCGTTCTTTTCCTGGTTTGGCAGGCACGCGCTTATTTTGTATCTCGCACACCAGCCGGTAATCTACGGTGTTTGCTGGCTTATATCTGAAATCGTACAGCGGGTAACCCGCTGATTTTCAACTATTTGGAGGAACACTATGGACTTTGTTTCAGCACTGGCACAGCAATTTAATTTACAGCAATGGCAGATTCAGAAGGTGATCGAGCTGATTGACGAGGGAAATACCATTCCGTTTATCGCGCGTTACCGCAAGGAGGCGCACGGTTCGCTGGACGACCAGATTTTGCGCGAGATTTCCGAGCGGCTGGAATACCTGCGCTCGCTGGAAAAACGCCGCGCCGAGGTTGCCGACCTGATTACCGCCGCCGGCAGCATGACGGAGGAGCTTTCCGCCGCTTTGAACGCCGCCGCGACGCTTTCTGAAATTGACGATATTTACCGTCCGTTCCGCCCCAAGCGCAAGACCCGCGCTTCCATCGCGAAGGAAAAGGGACTGGAACCGCTTGCAATCGCAATCTACGAGCAGAAACGGGATTCGGAATATCCCATTGATCTGGCCGCCGCCTTTGTGAACCCCGAGCTTGGCGTGGAGACGCCGGAGGACGCCCTGGCAGGCGCGCTCGATATTATCGCTGAAATGATCTCCGACGACGCGGGCATCCGCAAGCGTCTCCGTGTGGTGACAACGGCACAGGGCGAGGTTGTTTCGAAAGCCTCGAAGCCGGAGGAGGATTCCGTTTACGCGCAGTACTACGATTTTCGTCAGCCGGTGCGGAATATTGCCGGACACCGCGTTCTGGCAATCGACCGAGGCGAGCGGGAGGATTTCCTCAAGGTGAGCGTCGAGCTGGAACGTCTGAAGGGCTTGAATATCCTTTATTCCGCCAGCGTAAAGGAAGGCTCCCCCTGCACCGAAGCGGTGCGGGGGGCGGGCGAGGACGCCTACGACCGGCTGATTTTCCCCGCCATTGAGCGGGAAATCCGCAACGCCCTGACGGAGCAGGCGGATGAAGCGGCCATTAAGGTATTCTCCGTGAATCTGCGCCAGCTTTTGATGCAGCCTCCGGTGAAGGGGCGCGTGGCAATGGGGCTGGACCCCGGCTACCGCACGGGCTGCAAGGTCGCCGTAGTTGACCCGACCGGGCGCGTGCTGAATACCAATGTCATTTACCCGACCCATTCGCAGACGAAGGTCGCCGAGGCAAAGGAAATTATCCGTAATTTGATTTTGAAACATAAGGTGGAGGTCATCGCCATCGGAAACGGTACTGCCTCCAAGGAGACGGAGCTGTTTGCAGCCGAGGTAATCAAGAATATCGGCAGCGGTGTTTCCTACATGGTGGTAAGCGAGGCGGGCGCCTCCGTTTACTCCGCGAGCAAGCTTGCGGCGCAGGAGTTCCCCGAGTTCGACGTTACCCTGCGAAGCGCAGTTTCCATCGCGCGCCGTTTACAGGACCCGCTTGCCGAGCTGGTAAAAATCGACCCGAAGGCAATCGGCGTGGGGCAGTATCAGCACGATATGCCGAAAAAGCGGCTGGATGAAGCGCTCGGCGGCGTGGTCGAGGACTGCGTGAACACGGTGGGCGTCGACCTGAACACGGCATCCCCGAGCCTTTTGGAAAAGGTGGCGGGACTGTCCTCTACGGTTTCGAAGAATATCGTGACCTACCGCGAGGAAAACGGCGCGTTCTCCTCGCGCAGCGAGCTGAAAAAGGTGCCGAAGCTCGGACCCAAGGCCTTTGAGCAGTGCGCGGGCTTTTTACGGGTGAGCGAGAGCAAAAACATTCTGGATAATACCGCCGTCCATCCGGAATCCTACGACGCGGCAAAAACACTGCTCAGTCTTTGCGGCTATGAA
>JAEZWL010000235.1 GCA_023420245.1 Bacillota bacterium
TGCTAGTTCCTTCCCTCCGCTAATTTTTCATTTACTATCTCATAAAAGTTATTGTTTTTCAGCTTAATAATTTTTACCGATTGTCTGGATCGGCGGCATTCGATTTTTTGATGATCCTGAATTTTAACGATGGTTTCTCCGTCAATCGTCAGAAAAATTTCGCTGTCATAATTGGAGGAAGCTTCTACGCAAAGTCTCGCGTCCGGACCAAAGACAACAGGTCTGGTAAATAGGGCATGCGGGCAAATCGGAGAAAGGATAATGCAGCTCATGCTGGGGTCAACCACAGGACCGCCGGCGGCCAGCGAATATGCGGTTGAACCGGTCGGAGTAGAGAGAATTAACCCGTCTGCGCGATATTTGCAAACGTTGGTGTCATTGAAACTAACGTTCAAATCCAGTATTTTGGAAAGCGAGCCTCTTGCGATTACCGCATCGTTTAAAGAATAGTAGTATTCTTTTTTTCCTTCTGCTTCCAAATGAATCTCAAGCATCATACGATTTTCAATTGTATAATCGCCGTTAACCAGCAGCTTCAGCTTATCCAGCTCATTTGTTTCCAAACCCGCGACATACCCAAGCCTTCCGGTATTAATCCCGAGAATCGGCTTGTCAGCCTCCGCAGCATGCCTTGCGGCATGGATGATTGTTCCATCTCCTCCGACTACAACCATAAGATCACAATCACAGATCATCGTATTAAAATCGTTAAAGAAGCACACGTTATGGTTTTGGAAGCTTTGTTCAAAATTCGCCTGCATTAATACGTTCGCACCGTATTCCATTACTCTTTCGATTACTTTTCCTGTATGCAACAGAGCGTTCGTTTTACTTAGATTTGGTATGACCGCGATTTTCAATTTATTCACCACCATTAAGCAGGTCATGGGATTCTTGCACAAGTCCATTGATATTCCATTCAATACTTTTCGGCTCGCTGGACTTTTGCAGGTAAATCAGATATTCTATATTCCCTTCCGGTCCTTTTACGGGAGAAAAAGTTAAGCCTAAAATAGAAAAACCGTTATCCAGTACGAAATGACAAATCTTATCAATTACTTCCCTATGAATGGAGGGCTCCCGGACAACGCCTTTTTTGCCCACTTTTCCTTTACCGGCTTCAAACTGAGGTTTAATCAGACAAACTGCCTGTGCGTTATCGTTCATAAACCTTCTTGCTACCGGAAGAACAAGACAAAGAGAAATAAAAGAGACATCCACGCTGAAAAAATCGATTAAATCAGGCACCTGCTCAGAGGTTAAGTATCTTACGTTGGTTCGCTCCAGATTAACCACTCTGGAATCAGTCCTTAATTTCCATGCAAGCTGCCCATAGCCGACATCAATAGAATAGACCTTTTTCGCACCTTTTTGGAGCATACAATCGGTAAATCCTCCGGTAGAGGCTCCAATATCCATTGTTATTTTATCCTTTAAGGTGATAGAAAACACTTTCATTGCCTTTTCCAGCTTTAGTCCGCCGCGGCTGACATAAGGCATGGTTTCCCCTCTTATTACTATTTTTGTATCGACTGCCAGCATCGTTCCGGGCTTATCTGATTTTTGATTGTCAATGTAAACATTGCCCATCATAATCATGACTTTTGCTTTTTCACGGCTTTCGGCAAGACCGCGCTCAAAAATCAGGCAATCCAGCCTCTTCTTTTCTATCACTTTTCGCACTCCATCAAAATCAGTTTTATCATTCCTCTGTCATCCAATTCCAGCTTGTTTAAGGATTGAAGCATCGTCGCGTGTGGGACAAAGCTTTTGATTCCCCGCAAATAATAATGACCCTGAAAACCTTCGGAATTCATCAAACAGCAGAAGTGTTCACCTACTCCGCCCTGTTCTATCCCTTCTTCAAAGAAAAAAACCTTCTTAGCGGTTGCCGCGCAGGATACGGCGTCGCGATCAATTGGTTTAATCCGGTTCAGTTTAAGGATACGAACCGGTATTCCCCTCTCGTTTAAGGCTGCTATCGCTTTGCATGCGAAAGAAAACAGCCTCCCATAAGTTACAATTAAAATTTCGGCGGATTCATCCCCGTAAATGTCATAAGCTTTACAACTGCTTTTATAATCAAACGGGCGAAAGAGTTGTCTTCCACGCGGATAACGAATGGCGCAAACCCCATGATCCTCATATGCAGACTGCTTTAAACTCAAATATAGTTCATCGTAATAAGAGGGAGAATAAATCGTGACGCCGGGAATGGTATTTAAAAACGCCACGTCAAAAATTCCCTGATGGGTCTCTCCGTCTTCCCCGACAATTCCGGCTCGATCAATCGCCAGAATCATTTTTACTTTTTGCAGCGCGGCATCGTGAATAATCTGATCATAACTGCGCTGTAAAAAAGAGGAATAAATCGCGCAGACGGGTAACAGACCGCCTGTGGCTAAGCCTCCCGCAAACGTGATCGCATGCTCCTCTGCAATTCCCGTGTCAAAAATGCGCTGCGGGAATTGTCTGGCAAAGGGGGTTAGCCCCGTTCCAATTTCCATGGCAGCCGTAATCGCGCATATTTTTTCATCGTTGGCAGCAAGTGCGCAAATATCTTTTCCAAACATACTAGAAAAGCTTTCGCCGGAGGAAATTGTCTCTCCGGTATCAACATTAAAACTGGAAATGCCATGAAACGCGCCCGGATTTTGCTCTGCAAAGGGATATCCCTTTCCTTTGCGGGTTATTATGTGTAAGAGAATTGGGTGTTGTATATTTTTAATATTTTCCAAAACATTAATTAGCTTGCTTAAATTATGTCCATCAAACGGTCCGTAGTAGTAAAAGCCCATGTCCTCAAAAATAGTACTGTTGTACAAAACCTGCTTCAAGGCTACCTTGGATTTTGTAATAACCTGATGTACCGGTTTACCAAGCAGGGGAACATGATCCAAAGCGTTCTCAACGTTTCCCTTTACCTTAAAATACCCGGGGTTTGTACGGATATGGGCAAGGTAGCGTGCCATTGAACCGACATTGCGGGAGATGGACATTTTATTGTCATTTAGAATTACAATAAAATTCTTTTTGTAACGGCCGGCATTATTCAATCCTTCATAGGCGAGCCCGCCGGTCAAGGCGCCGTCTCCGATTACCGCGATTACGTGTCCCGGGTCCCCTTGCAGCTCTTTTGCGTTAGCAAGACCCAACGCCGAGGATATGGAAGTACTGCTGTGGCCGGAAGTAAAGGGATCGTATTCGCTTTCCAGACGATTTGGGTAACCGGATAAGCCTCCCTGCGTTCGAATTGTGGATATGTTGTCTTTCCGTCCGGTCAGAATTTTATGTGTATACGATTGGTGACCGACATCCCAGACAATTTTATCCTGCGGGGTTCCAAAAACACGGTGAAGCGCAACCGTAAGTTCAACCACCCCCAGATTAGAGGCAAGATGACCGCCGTTGTTTGATACGGTATTTATGATTTGGTTGCGAATTTCACCACATAGAGAGTTCAGTTCTTCCATTGTGAACCTTTGTAAATCACTTGGAGCGTTCACACTGTTTAAAAGGTTGTCCATTGATTACCTCATTACGCTTTGATTCCATTCTGTCTCTTTGCCGCAGTAACGGTATTCTTCATAAGCATTGCTATTGTCATAGGGCCGACTCCGCCCGGCACCGGTGTAATATGAGAAGCAATCGGTTCTACCTCATCAAAGGCGACATCTCCGCAAAGCTTTCCGTTTTCGTCCCGGTCCATTCCGACATCAATCACAACCGCGCCCGGCTTTACCATGTCGGCTGTAACAAACTTCGGGATTCCCACGGCGGCTACCAGAATGTCCGCGCTTTGGCAGACTTCCTTTAAACTCCTTGTTTTACTGTGGCAGATTGTTACCGTACCGTTGTTATGTAGCAAAAGCATTGCCATTGGCTTACCAACAATATTACTGCGCCCGATTACAACACAGTTTTTCCCCGCAATATCAATGTTCTCGAAACGAAGCAGCTCGATAACTCCTGCGGGCGTGCAAGGTAAAAAATCAAAATTTCCAATCATGATCCTGCCCACATTTGAGGGGTGGAACGCGTCCACGTCTTTTTCGGGATTTATCGCCTCGACGACTGCTTCTTCGTCAAGTCCTTCCGGCAATGGGGATTGCACCAGAATCCCGTTGATATCTTTTTTTGCATTCAGTGTTTTTACCAAATCCATTAATTCCTGCTGCGTGGTGGATGCAGGAAGCGCGTATTCCTCTGAATGAATTCCGACAAGCTCGCAGGCTTTCTTTTTGTTATTCACATAGGTGTGAGATGCGGGATCATCCCCGACGATTACGACTGCCAGACCGGGCTTTACCCCTTTTTTCACGAGGTTCTCCACTTCACCGGCAACCTGAGCCTTTACTTTGGCCGCAATTTCTTTTCCATTAATTAATTTAGCCATTTCAATCCTCCTGAATTTTGTCTATCTCTTCGGAGGGATTCACTTCCGCCACAGCCTGCTCCGTTTTTGCCGCGGGCTCTTCAGTCGATTCCTCCGCTAAGATTTCTTCGGTTACCGGCACATCTGTTGCGTCGAGTTCCTGACCCGATGCACCGTCGTCTTCGATATTTGTAAAAATCGTACTGGTGCCGTCGTCAATCATATCCTCCGGAATTTCATCTACAATTCCGTTCAACTCCATTACTTCCTTCGAACCGCAGCCCACCAAGGTCGTTCTGTTCCGGAAGACAACCAGCAGAATCACGCCGGCTAAAACTGTTACAACCGCGACCAATTGGGATACACGAATCGGAAGATATGGGGTGATCAGACTATCGGTTCTCAATCCTTCGATAAAAAACCGGCCAGTTCCGTACCAAATCAAATAAAGGATAAATATCTGCCCATCATATCTTCTGAATTTACGGCTGAAAATATGTAGCAGGACAAAACCTAAAATGCACCAAAGGGATTCATAAAGAAAGCAGGGGTGAACCGGGCCGCTTGCTATTCTGGCGGTATTTTCGCTAACCATTCCCCAGGGAAGGTTGGTTTCGACACCAAATGCCTCTTGGTTTACAAAATTGCCCCAACGTCCGATGGATTGACCAATCAAAAAACCGAGCGCCGCCAAGTCTAAAACTGTGGCAACATTGATTTTATGGAATTTTGCAATTAATGCACCGCAGAGAACACCGCCGATGATGCCTCCATAAATGCCGAGACCACCCTCCCAGATATAAAGCGCGCTGATCGGATTTTTAATATACTGATCACTGGTGGAAAAAAGAACATAATAAGCCCTTGCTCCGATAATTCCACCGATAATTCCGATAATTACCGCATCGAGAAGCTTATCTTCGTTAATACGAAACTTCTTACTGCTTACCATGGCATAGAGAAATGCCAGTAAAAAACCGACTGCGATAATTACCCCATACCATTGGACATTTAAGGTACCAATAGAAAACGCTTTTGGGTTAATCGTAATATTAATATTTAGATTCGGAAATTGCACATGATACATATGACTTCCCCTTTTCTCTGCGTATTATTTTTAACCGGACAAGCTGCACGCAAAACATTGACTGTGTATTTTTCAGTTAAGCGGTTTTACGACAGAAAGTGCGGAATACTCCGGCTTTAGCTGAGTGTTTAAACGATTTTGTACGGAATTGATATCTGCCTTTGCGACAGAATCTATATACTCGAACAATTCCCTGCCTGAGAAGGCATCAGCAGCCATTGCGTTTGCCAGATAATCAACGCTGTTAAACGATGAGATAATCCGACCGTAAACCGACTTCTTTGAACGTTCAAATGCCACGGGGTCAATCCCGTTTTTTCTGATTCTCGCAATTTCCTGATTGATTTCACCGGCAACCGCGTCGGGATCCTTGGACTCGCCGGAAAAAATGACTGCGGCATATCCCGAGCCTTCAAAATACTCATAGGAAAAGGAGGACTGATTGATCAGACCGGCATCCAGCAATCGGCGAAACAACGGAGAAGCATCCGACGCCAGAAGCTCCAGAAGAATTTCCGTATTGGCAATTTCCTGAACCGACAATCGGTTTTTAGAAGCTGGTTCTTTAAACCCGAATTGAAACAGAGGCGAGGATACGGAAAGCTTTTGCTCTACTTTGCTTTTTACAATTTCCAGCGGCTCTTCTTTGAAAATTTTCTCCAGCTGAAGCGGCTTGGAGGGCTTTAGCATTTTATCGCAAAGCTCCAGAACCTTTTCATATTCAACATTTCCCGCGATACATAGCACCATGTTGTTTAAATTATAAAACGTATGATAACACTTATACAACAGCTCCGGGGTTATTTCAGCGATACTCTCGACAGAGCCCGCAATATCAATTTTCACCGGGTGATTATGGTACAGAGCACCCAGAAGATTAAACAGGACACGCCACTGAGGATCATCGTCATACATACGAATTTCCTGACCGATAATGCCCTGTTCCTTTTTTACGGTTTCATCCGTAAAGTATGGAGACTGTGCGAAATCCAACAGTATTTCGAGAGAGTCATAAAAATTTTCCGTGCAGGAAAACAAATAACAGGTCGAATCAAATGAAGTATACGCGTTAGCGGACGCTCCGGTTTTTGCATAACGGGTAAACGCGTCCCCGTCTTCACTTTCAAAGAGCTTATGCTCCAAATAGTGGGCAATGCCCGCCGGAACGCTGTTCGGATCCGTATCATCGGAGGTTTTAAACGCATTGTCGATCGAACCGTATTTTGTGCCGAAAACGGCATATGCCGAATTGTTATGCTCCTTTGGATAAATAAAAATTTTTAATCCGGTCGAATGAATTACTTCGTAATATTTATCGCCGACGCGTTCACTTTTAATTTCTTTGATAATATTCATTGCGCTTCTTCCCCGTTTCCTAAAAGACGATATACCGTATCCAGGGTAACTTTATTCGCGACATCGATAATATCCTGCCGCGTAACAGCCATAACGGTCGCTGCCGCTTCCTCCGGGCGTTCAATATGCCCTGCGAACGTTTGAGAAAGATACCAGACCTCAAGCCCGCCCAATGAATCGCTGACGGAACGGTAGCTGTTACACATGTTTAATTTGGCCGCGTTAATCTCGTTTTCGTCAAAGTTTCCTTTTTTAATCTCTTCCAGCTGAACGAGGATTTCCTGCTTTGCCTTTTCCACATTTTTCGTTTCGACACCGCTTTGTACAAGCATGATGCCCTTCATGGAAATATACTGCGCGCTGCAGTAATAACAAAGACTGAGCCTTTCGCGAACATTTGCAAAGAGCTTGGAACTTGGAGTACCTCCAAAAACAGCAGTCATCATTCTTACCGCCGGCATTTCAGCATCCGGAATTGCGTAGAAAGTCCGAAACCCCAGTACCAGCTTTGATTGGGCAACATCCATTTTTTCTGTGACTTCGTTCGTCTTTTCCGCCTTTTTTACATTCCCATTCGGGCACGGAACCGTATTGGTTTTGTTGAGTTTTTGAAACGCCCTGTAAAAATCCTCATAGACGGGTTCCGGGTCACAGTCGCCTAAAACAAGAATTTCAACCCTTGCACTGTTCATCAGATTTTTCCAGGCCTTTATCACATCCTCGCGACGAAGGTTTTTAATATCTTCCTTGCTGCCGAATCTTCCGATTCCGTAAGGCTCGGTTGCGCACATAATTTCTTCGCAGCGCTGTTTCGCGTAATAACGTTTATCATTAAACTCCGATTCAATTAACTCGATGGTTTGGCGCTTCTCCTGTTCAAAGCCCTCCTGTGGGAAAAGACCTTCTTCAAGATAAGGGTCAAATATCATACTGCAAAGCAATTTTGAAAGCTCTGTTGATACCTTTTCGCCGTTCAGAGCATAGCGGTCAGCGATACCGGTGGCAGAAAGGGACAGCATTTGATTGTCTCCCAGTTTTTGCACATCGGCGTTGATCTCCGCGCCGTATAATTCCTCAAGGCGTTGCCCGAGCTTTGTAAAATCAGGATATTCCCTGCTGGTACGGCTAAGCAAAAAAGGGATTAGGGCATTTTCAGCCGCCGTCTTTTTTTGAATCGGTAGTAAAAAGTTGACCGATATACGAATTGTTTTAAACTTAGTATCTTTAATACTTCTGAAATTGACGCCGTCGCATACACAG
>JAEZWL010000007.1 GCA_023420245.1 Bacillota bacterium
TACGTTACGTTAAATTCCACCCATTTGATAAAGCTGCCTTTATCCGTTTTTGTTTCGAGAACGGCGACCGATTCGTCATTCTCATTGCTGTCCCGGCATATTAAAAAGACGGGCGCAAGCGCTGTTAAAAGTAACAGCAGGGCAAAAAGTCTTCTCATCTTAATCATACGGTAAAACAAGCAATCACCTACTTTACCCATTATTATGAGAATGAAAGAAAAAATATTGCTAAATTTTAAAGATCATCCGCATCCTGCGTCGGTTCATCCCCATCTTCATCCGTGCCGGTATAGCTGCCCAGCACATCGGCAGGAATATTGCCCTGGTTCATCTCGGGGAGTGTTGATGCCATTTCGGAAACAACGGAATTTGCCTTTTTATCCTTCTTATTTTTATGATATAGCATAAAAAATCACCTCAGCCTTAGTATAAACCGGCATGAGGTGAAATATCAGAATTCATTGGGCATCAATTTAAAAAAACTGCTCCGACTGTTTGGAGCATGATCTTCATATCGTTCCAGACAGAAATATGGCGCAGATACTCCAGATTCAGCTTCATTTTTGGCGGTAAAATCTGCTCCACGTAAATCTGCTCCGGGTCACCGCCGGAGTTCAGCAGCTTGTCCTCATCCTTAAAGGCGATGCTGGAGGTAGCGGTAATTCCGGGACGCACCAACAGGGTAGCCATATACTCGGGTGTATAAACCTCCACGTATTTGCGAACCTCCGGTCTTGGTCCGACCAGACTCATGCTGCCGCCCAACACATTAAGCAGCTGTGAAAACTCGTCCAGACGCAGCTTGCGAATAAACCCGCCGACCCGGGTAATTCTCGGGTCCTTGCCCAGAGTCAGCAGCGGCCCGACACGGTCTGCGTCCTGCACCATCGTGCGAAATTTAAATATTTTAAAATCCCGGTCATAACGACCGACACGAATCTGCCGGTAAAAAACAGGACCTTTGGAATCCAGCTTGATCGCGAGCGCCAACAGCAGCAGGAACGGAGAAAGAATCGCTAAAATGAGAAAGGAACCCGCAATATCAAACACCCGTTTCCCGAACATGGAGATTTTCCTTTTATTCAAGCCGCGCAGATAATCCTCGCAATATTCATTTTTCATACGGTCAGGAAGGTTCTGGTATGTCACTGCATTTACTCCAATCGGTTGTAATTCCGCCCGCTGGGTTTCTAACGATTCCTTTCCGCACGGGCCCAATTAATCTGGCTTCATTTCAGGAATGAGAAAGTAATCCTCAAGGTATTATAGCACATTATCGCGGGCAATAACAATTTTTCCTATCTTAATTTCATATATTTACTTTTTCAATCAGTTAATGCTATAATTAAAAATAAACAGCATTTATTTCACAAATAAAGGGGATCTAGTATGTACTATCTTGGAATTGATCTTGGCGGAACGAATATCGCCGTCGGGGTTGTCGACGAAAACAACAAAATTATCGCAAGAGCAAAGAAAAAGACCAGGGTTCCCTGCGCTCCGGAAGAGCTGTGCGAGCAGCTTGCCTCCACCGCGTTTGAGGCACTTGAAAAAGCGAACCTCACCGTAAATGATATCCCGTGGGTCGGGGTCGGAACCCCCGGCGCGGTCAACCGTGACAGCGGAGTAGTGGAATACGCGAACAATCTGTATTTGCAGGATTATCCGCTGCGTGAGCTTCTGGAAGCAAGAATGAATAAAAAAGTGATCGTGGAAAACGACGCGAACGCGGCGGCCTACGGCGAATATCAGGCCGGCGCTTTAAAAGGTGTGAAAAACGGATTGGCCATCACCCTCGGAACGGGAATCGGAAGCGGAATCATCATCGACGGAAAGATTTACTCCGGTACAAATTACGCCGCCGGAGAAATGGGTCACCATGTGATTCTCTATAACGGACGGCTGTGCACCTGCGGTCGAAAGGGCTGCTGGGAAATCTACGCCTCCGCCACAGGTCTGATTACGTCAACCAAGGATGCCATGCGAAAGCAGAAGGATCACAATAGTCCGCTCTGGACGCTGGTAAACGGCGATATCGGCAATGTAAACGGAAGAACCGCTTTTGACGCAATGCGCGCGGGAGACCCGGTCGGCAAGGAAGTGGTGGAGGAATATATTGCGTATCTCGGCTGCGGTCTGGTGAACTGCATTAATACCTTCCAGCCGGATATTCTCTGCATCGGCGGAGGAATCTGCAACGAAGGAGAAACCTTGCTGAAGCCTCTGCGCGAGTAGATCGCACGGGAGGTTTATTCCTCCAACTCAGCCAGGCAGACTGTTCTTTGCACCGCAAAGCTGGGAAATGACGCAGGCATCATCGGCGCCGCTCTGCTCGGAAAATAAAAGCGGTCGAATGAACGCTGAAAATGTCAAATAATCGTGCAAAAGGATGGGGTTCAATTGAGTATTGAAAAATCTGTATTTGGAAAAATGCCGGACGGTACGCCGGTGGATCGATACATACTGAAAAACGAAAAAGGAATGACGGCTGAAATAACGAACTACGGCTGCCGTATTATAAAGCTGCTGACACCGGACAGGCACGGAATTTTTGGCGATGTTGTTCTCGGTCATGATACGCTTGAAGAATATCTGCAGCCGGGAGATGTACTCGGCGCGGCTATCGGCCGCTTTGCCAACCGGATTGCGGGAGCTGAATTCGAAATAGAGGGAGTCCGCTATCCGCTCAAGGCGAATGACGGGGCAAACTCCCTGCACAGCGCGCCCGGCGGTTTTCAGGATAAGGTCTGGAGGGTAAAACGCAGCGACAACAGCGACGACGCTCCTTCGGTCACATTTGCCTATCTGAGCAAGGACGGCGAATGCGGTTTCCCGGGAAATATGGAGGTAACCGTCACCTATACAATATCTACTGACAACGCGCTGATCATCGATTATACCGCACAGACGGACAAGGAGACACCCGTTAACCTGACCAATCATACTTACTTTAATATCAGCGGCGATGTAAAAAAGGATATTCTCTCCAATACCCTTCAAATCAACGCGGATTATATTACCGAAGTGAACAGCGCCTTGATTCCCACCGGCGGCCTTTCGCCGGTTTCGGGCACGCCCTATGACTTTAGCAAGGTCAAAACCATCGGTCAGGATATTCGCGCGAACGATCCCCTGCTGAAAGCCTGTGGCGGCTATGACCATAATTTTGTGCTGAAAGGTGCAGACGGCATAAAAAAGGCAGGCGAGCTTTATGATCAGGCAAGCGGAAGAGCCATGCTGGTCTTTACCGATCTGCCGGGAATGCAGTTATATACTGCGAATAATTTTTCAGAGGATGCGGTCGGAAAAGGAGGAGAAAAGCACAAAAACCACCACGCAGTATGTCTGGAAACGCAGTTTTTCCCGAATTCTGTAAACGAGCCAAAATTCCCTTATAAAAATTTAAAACCGGGAGAAACCTTTAAAACGACAACCATTTACAAATTTGAAATAAGGTAACCGGAGTGCGGAGGGAGCAAGTGCTTTCCTCCGCAATTTTTATGATCAAAGCAGGATAATATTATTAAGTAAATTTGCCAATTGCCTGCACATAAATAACTCAAAGCGCTAATGCACAAAATTTTTTTAAGATAAAGTATTGTAATTCCTTTTAAAGTATGATATTATCTTTCCATATTGTTACGGCAATGAGGCCAACAACTACCATTCGCACATGGTGGCTGTTGGTCTTTTTTGTGTTCAATCGGAAAAAGTGCGATATTCCGTTCGGCACAAAAGCTGACCTGTAATTTTTAGGAGGTATTTCGATGAATAATCATGGCGATATAGCATGGATGCTGGTATGTTCGGCACTGGTGCTGCTTATGACTCCCGCGCTTGCTCTGTTTTACTCCGGTCTGGCAAAAAGAAAAAATTCTGTAAATACAATTATGTCCAGCGCTTTCATTTTAGGTTTGGCTTCTATTATGTGGGTTCTTGTCGGATTTTCCTTATCCTTCAGCGGTGACATCGGAGGGATGATTGGGAATCTCAACTGGCTCGGCATGAGCTTTGACGGCTTTAAGGATATGACCTTACCGTATCCCAACACAATGACCTTTGCAATTTTCCAAATGATGTTCGCCATCATTACACCGGCATTAATCACCGGTGCAATTGTAGAAAGAATGAAGTTCTCCTCTCTGTTCATCTTTGTGGC
>JAEZWL010000075.1 GCA_023420245.1 Bacillota bacterium
TATTGTAGGAGGGGAATAGAATGTGTGTTAGAGAAGTGTTGGTCCAGAATCAGGTTGGGCTTCACGCACGTCCGGCAACTTTTTTTATTCAAAAAGCCAATGAATATAAATCATCCATTTGGGTAGAAAAAGAAGAAAGGCGCGTAAACGCAAAGAGTCTTCTCGGTGTTTTGTCACTGGGGATTGTCGGCGGTACAACCATCCGTATTATTGCGGACGGCGCTGATGAAGAAGAAGCTGTTAGCAGCCTTGTTGAACTGGTTCAGTCCGGTTTTGCCGAATAAGTTGTTTTTTCAAACAGCACCGCTTCACCGGCGGTGCTTTTTTGCTATTTAATCAGGCCGTTCATTTGTATCGAATAGCTTTTTGCCGGAGGGCTGGTATTGGTAACTGACATAGTAAAGGCTTACGCGCACTCTAAAGTATCGATATAATTGGCATATTTAGGTAAGGAGGCTGCGATGACCGATTACGAAAAGCATATCAAGGAGCTGCGGAGCCGCGCCATGCGTCTGCCTCTTCATCCGGGTGTCTATATCATGCACGACAAAGCCGGAAAAATCATTTATATTGGAAAAGCCAAGGCGCTAAAGAACCGGGTCAGCCAATATTTTGGTTCCGAAAAAAACCATGATGAAAAAGTACGCCGCATGGTAAGCAATGTGGAGTATTTCGAATACATTCTCACCGACAGCGAATTTGAAGCCCTTGTGCTGGAATGCAGTTTAATCAAGCAGCATAATCCGAAGTATAACATCCTTTTAAAAGATGACAAGGGCTATCATTATATCAAGGTAACCGCAGGTCCCTGGTCCAGAATTTCCGAGGCGAAGCAGATTGCGAACGACGGCGCGAATTATATTGGACCGTTTGTCAGCTCATGGGCGGTAAAAGAGTCTGTTGATGAGGCAGTTAAGATTTTTCGGCTGCCTACCTGCTCCAGAAAATTTCCGCAGGATATCGGCAAGGGCAGACCTTGCCTGAATTATTATATCAAGCAGTGCTGCGCGCCCTGCCGGGGCAGGGTGAGCGAGTCGGAGTACAATGAGACCGTTTCAGAAGCCGTTGAATTTCTGCGCGGAGGGGGCGCCGATTTTGTGCGGGAGCTGACCAGAAGAATGAACGAGGCGGCGGATCATCTGGAATTTGAGCGCGCCGCAAAAATCCGTGACCGTCTGTCCGCGATCAAAAAAATGGGCGACCGTCAAAAGGTTGTGGCGGCAAAAGCAAAGGAACAGGATATCGTTGCGCTGGCGCAGGGGGCAGAATCCAGCTGCTTTGAGGTATTCCGCTTTTTAAACGGGCGTCTTTGTGACCGGGAAACATTCCATCTGGGAGAAACCGGAAACCCAAACTCCGCCCGCAGTGAATTTATCGAACAGTATTATTCCATCAGGGATCGTATTCCGCCCCGCGTCTGTCTGGATGGCGCGGTGGAGGGCGGCGAGCTTTTGGAGCAGTGGCTTTCGCAGAAAGCGGGGAGAAAGGTTGCTATTTCCATACCGCAGAAGGGCGAGCAGGCGCAGCTGGTTGAAATGTGCCGTAACAACGCGGCGGAGCAGCTCGCACAGGCTACCGGGCGCACCGGACGCGAGACCTCCGCTCTGGACGAGCTGGCCCGGCTTCTGGGGCTGGAGCAGCCTCCGGTTTATATAGAGTCTTACGATATTTCCAACCTTGCGGGCGGCGAGAACGTTGCCGGCATGATTGTCTTTGAAAACGGCAGACCGTTGAAAACCGCTTACCGAAAATTTAAAATCAAAACAGTGGTCGGGCAGGATGACTATGCTTCCATGCGGGAGGTTATCACCCGCCGTCTGAATGAGTATTTTGAAAATAAGGATACCGGGGAGGGCTTCGGGCGTTTGCCCGATCTCATCCTGCTGGACGGCGGAAAAGGGCATGTGGCCGCGGTAAGACCGATTCTTGAGGCGGCAGGGCTGCCGGTTCCTCTTTTCGGAATGGTCAAGGATGACAGGCATCGTACCCGGGCAATCGCGCAGGACGGCGGAGAAATCGCCATTAATTCCAACCGCAGCGCGTTCACGCTTGTCTCATCGATTCAGGACGAGGTTCACCGCTTTGCCATCGGCTATCACCGGCAATTGCGCAAAAAGACAACCATATCCTCCACACTAACTTCGATTGAGGGAATCGGAGCCGCGAGGGCGAAGGCGCTGTTGAAGCATTTTAAGACAATAACCGCAATTAAAAACGCGGATCTGGAGGAGCTTGCCTCCGCTCCCGGTATGACAAAGCCCTCTGCCGAGAAGGTGTATGAATATTTTCACACGGACGGAGAAAATTAGGAAAGCAAGTTGACATGTCTGTGTTATAATGGGATAATAAAGACTGAAAAATTGCCGAAAACGTAGTTTTATAAAAATTGCAGTCACCATACAGTTTGGTCTTTAAAAAATTGTATTCTTTTAGGTAAGGAGTATTCTAAATGAGAGTAATAACCGGATCAGCGCGGGGCAGAAAGCTTACGACGCTGGATGGGGATAATGTGCGTCCGACCCCCGATCGGGTGAAGGAAGCGCTGTTCAGTATTATACAGTTCCAAATCGAGGGCAGGCGGGTGCTCGACCTGTTTGCGGGTTCCGGTCAGCTGGGAATCGAGGCGTTGAGCCGGGGGGCAAAACAGGCCGTATTTGTAGACGCGGGCAAGGATTCCATCGCTGTTGTGCAGAGCAATCTGGAGCACACCGGGCTTTCCGAAAACGCGAAGGTAAAGCATATGGATTTTTCCGCGTTCTTGTTGCAGAACAGGGAACCGTTTGACTTGGCGTTCCTCGACCCGCCTTACCGTACCGGTTTGCTGCAGCAGGCGCTTCCGATGGTTGCGGAAGTAATGAACAAAGGCGGACTGATTCTCTGTGAAAATCCCGGCGAGGAGGAAATGCCGGAATCTGCCGGTGATTTTATTAAGACGCGCTCCTACCGTTACGGTAAGATCGTGCTGACGCTATACAGGCACAAGGATGTGACGCAAGAATGATAAAAACTGCAATTTGTCCCGGCAGCTTTGACCCGGTAACGGTGGGCCATATGGATATTATCAACCGTTCCCGTAAGGTGTTCGATAAAACGATTGTCGCAGTACTGGTTAACCCCGAAAAACATACTTTGTTTACCGTGGACGAGCGTATCGAGCTTTTAAAGCGGTGTACCTGTGATATGAAGGATATCGAGGTTGTAGGGTTCGACGGACTGCTGGCGGATTACGCCAAAGAACGCGAGGTAACGGCAATTGTAAAAGGTCTTCGGGCGCTTTCTGATTTTGAATATGAGTTTCAAATGGCGCTGACCAATAAAAAGCTGAACCCAAGTCTGGAAACCATGTTTTTAACCACAAATGCGGAGAATATGTTTCTAAGCTCCAGCATTGTGAAGCAAATCGCCAGCTTTGGCGGCGATATTTCTAATTTTGTACCGGAATGTATTCTTGACGATATCAAGGAAAGAATTCTAAGAGCAGGAGGGAAAAACCAATGAGCGAACTGAATGTGGAAGAACTGATCGACGAATTGTACGACATGGTGGAAAAAGCGTGGAACTTTCCGCTCAGCCGGGGGCGCGCGGTTTTGGATTGCGCCGAAGTAAAACAGATTCTGGATGAGATTCGCGAAAACCTTCCTCAGGAAATCCGGCAGGCGAAAGCAATCTGCGCCGACCGCTCCCAGATTATCAGCGACGCCAAGCGCGAAGCGGAGACGGTTGTCCGTGTTGCCGAGGAGCGGGCAAAAGCAATGATCAATCAGGATGAAGTCGTCAGGCAGGCGCAGTTAAAGGCGAACGAGCTGATTTCCCAGTCGCAGACGAAAATCCGTGATATGCGAAAGGCATCCAACGATTACATAGATGATTTGATGAAAAGAACGGATGAGGGGCTTGCCGCTAATCTTGCGGAGCTGAGGCAGACGCGCCAGAATATTAAAGCCTCCCAGCGTTCCGGTCAAAATTAAATTTTAAAATATGAGATCAAAACACGTCACAGATTTGCGGCGTGTTTTATTTTTTTATTTGTTATAATATACAACCCGGCATTAATTTTTAGTTTAATGATGGGCTAATTGATAAAAAATTACAGAATCATGGGTAAATTAGCCAAAAAAATTAGGGTTGCAATTTTTAATCGGATACGTTATAATCAAAAATACAAAGTGGTGAAAGGTGGGGGCAAGTAGCACAAAGTGGAGACACAAACCTGTGCTG
>JAEZWL010000096.1 GCA_023420245.1 Bacillota bacterium
TCCTTGAACTCGTCGCTGTATCTTTTTATTCCTTTTTTCCCTGACATGACAAAACCTCCCGTCGTATTTTCATTCTACGACGGGAGGCTTTTTCTTTCAATGTCCATTTTCAATGGTTCTGGTCAGAGATTGCTGGCATACTATTAATTTTATTTATGGGTCGTTGCATTTATAAAATTTATAAAGCTTCCACAAAACCAGAAAATGTGTTGAAGATGGAATTTCCTTTTAAAAGCGAAAAATATCTAATAACAGATGGAGGGGATGGCTATTTTAGTGCATTAATAAACTATCATTACAAATCCTCAGCTCATAATCAACATGGAACTCAAAGCTCTATGAGATATGCTGTTGACATAGTTAAAATGGGTTCATGTAGCAGAACTATATCTAGATTAATTGCATTTAGTAAGAATTCAGACTATATAATTTACCATGAAACTATAATAAGTCCAATTGAAGGTATTGTTGTTAAAGTACAAGACGGAGTTATTAATAACAAACCTTTTCCGGGAAAAGGCAAGCTTCCATATAATCTTGGTAATTATGTAGTAATAAAGAATCAAGATTATTATGTTATCATGGGGCACATGGAAAAAGAAAGTATCCTAATTAAGGAAGGGGATTATATACATAGTGGTGATATAATTGGCTTGATTGGAAATTCTGGATTGACACCAAGGCCACACTTACATTTGCAGGTATCAAAGTGTAAAGACGGGAATTATTGGTCGGCAGAAGGAGTGCCGGTACTCTTTAATCAAAATTTTTATCCTGTAAAAAATAGTGTTATTAAAGTTTAAAATTCAATCCACTAATTTATACAACGTCAAGGAGTGTAACGCATTTGCAACAATGCGTACGAAACCCTCAGTTGCCCTGGGAGGTTTTTACTTTTGATATCGAGCTAGAAATGCTTTGAAAAGAATAAGCTTGACACATATCTATCGTAAGAATATAATAATACCGACGGTCGGTATTATACTGCAGGAGGTGCGCTTCCTTGGCACAAAAACAACCCAAAGAATGCAGAATTGAAAATATCCTGATTGCTGCGATTGATGAATTTATAAAAAAAGGGTATGACGGAGCATCAATAGATACAATTGCCGCAAAAGCCGGCGTTAGTAAAGGTGGTCTTTATTATCACTTTACAAACAAAGATCATCTTTTAATGGAAGTCAATAACAAATTGAATGAACCGATTTTAGAATTAATGGAAAAAGCATTGTCGAATGCAGACCCTGTAGCGGGATTTCAGCAATTTGTAGTTCGTTATATAACGTATTGGATGAAACGACCCAAAGAATTGAGCTTTTCATTTTTATCCATGTCAAAGGCTTTAGAATCGATTATGTTATCCGATTACTATAAGCAATATGTCGATAACAGTACACAGTTTTTTGTACGCATACTTAAAAAGATACAAGACTTAGAGGGCACCGGCATAAAGAATCTGGAATTGACAGCCATTTCGCTCATGGGCTCGCTGGATGGAGTCATTTCCTATGCAATTGTACATCCTGAATTGGATATCGATAATTTAGCGAATCAAATTGTAGAATCATGGATTAATCAATAGATGAGGGGGACGGCACATGGATTCTAACCAAAAACCAATCAAAACAGTTACACTTGCCTATTTTTCAGGAACAGGGGGTACACAGGCGGTAGCGGATTGCTTTGAAAAACAACTAACGGAGCAAAAGCTGCAGGTAAACAAAATAAATATAGGGGTTGATAACGGTTATGCTGCCACAGCGGCGGATTTGCTTATGATTTTATCCCCTGTGTATGCGTTCCGATTGGCTTCCATTATGGAAAATTGGGCGAAAAATTTACCGGACGCAAAAGGGACCTATGCCGCAATTATCTCCGTCTCCGGGGGTGGAGAAATTTCACCCAATACCGCCTGTAGGATGAGCTGTAAACGTTCTTTAAAAAGACATGGCTATGATTTAATTTATGAAAAAATGATTATGATGCCATCTAATTTTACGATTCAAGCGGAGCAGCGGCTGAATTTTGATTTGCTTCATGTATTACCGCAAAAGGTCGGCGCAATCATTACTGATATTATGGCAGGAAATAGGCTGATCTTAGAGCCTCAATTCCAGGATAGGCTGCTTTCAGTTTTGGGAAAAGCGGAGCATTTTGGAGCGCGGTTTTATGGCTGGTTCATTCATGCATCCAAAAGCTGTAACCAATGCGGAAAGTGTGTTCGCAACTGCCCGAAAAAGAACATTAAAATGAAGAACGGAAAGCCTAAGTTTGGGTTTCGTTGCATATGGTGCATGAAATGTATCTATTCCTGTCCGTGTAAGGCGCTCTCACCTCGAATATTGAAATTTACAGTCCTTAAAGATGGGTTTGATATCAATCAAATGATAGAAAACGGAAGCAAAACCATTGATAATTCAGAGAGAAGCAATACATATGGCGGTCTTTGGCAGGGAGCAAACGATTACTTACAGAAATAAATTGAATAAAACAAATTTTTAGGTTAAACGATAGGAGCAATTTCTAAAAAATGTAAGATAAATCATCCTTTGGAAACGTTTTGTTTGCAGGGGATGATTTTTTCATTTATAATGAAAATTAAGCAGAGAGGAGGATGAAAATGGCAAATTATAAAGAAATGACGTGTACGGTTGCCTGCAACCAGTTAAAGAGAAAGATTCCGTTCGGCTGGGATTTGAATCTCTACCGCGGCTGTGAGCACGGCTGCAAATACTGCTACGCAATGTATTCCCACGGGTATCTGGGTTCGGAGGAATACTTTAAGGATATCTTTATTAAAACAAATATCGTGGAGGAGCTGGAAAAACAGCTTAGCAGTCCGTCCTGGAAGCGGGAAGTCGTCAACATCGGCGGCGTAACGGACAGCTATCAGCCGGTTGAGGAAACGTACCGTCTGATGCCGGAGATTTTGAAGCTGAGGATAAAATATAAAACGCCCTGCATCATTTCCACGAAATCGGATTTGATTTTACGGGATTATGAGCTGATTGCGGAGCTGTCGGAGATTACTTATGTGAATGTTGCCGCGACCATAACCTGCATGGATGAAAATATCCGCAGGAGAATCGAGCCCGGCGGGGTTGCATCCCTGAAACGCTTTGCGATGCTGAAGGAATTTTCCAGAACCAACGCTTCCATCGGTCTCCATTTTATGCCCCTCATTCCATATTTGACAGATACCCGGGAAAATGTGGAGGGGCTTTATTCCCGCGCAAAAGACGCAAAGGTATCCTATGTGCTTCCGGGTGTACTGTATCTGCGCGGAAAGACCAGAGCAGTGTTTTTTGACTTTATCCGAACGGAATACCCACAGCTTCTGGAGCCTCTCCAAAGCCTCTACAAAACTGGGGGCGCCGGTACAGAATATAAGAACGCCTTGTATCCGATGATAAATGAAATCAGGGAGAAATATCAGCTTTCCAACAGCTATTCCAAACCCATGAAAGAAAAAATGAGGAAGGAAGAGCCGACTCAGCTTTCTCTTTTTTGAGATCTTATAATATTTCTTTATAATACATGGATATAAATTAGTCAAAACGTATTGACAAATAAAGATTACAATGTATGATTGTATTAGTTAACTAGTACACAGTTACAGAGTACTAGAGCTATGATTATAAAGGAGCGTTATGGAATGATTTTATCTTTTAAAAAGTGTGGCTGTCTTTTGCTTGCGGCAGCCCTTGCCCTTTCTACGGCGGCTTGCGGACTGAGCCTGCCGGAAAAAAAGCCGGAGTCCAAAACAGAAACGAGCGGCACGCCCTCGATGGTGCTGGTTTCTGATCTGTCTCCGAAGGAAACAGTCGATAAGGCGTTCGACGCGATGATCAAGCTGGATGCGGATACCTTTAAAAAGTATCTTTACAATGATGGGAAGGGCAATCAGGAAAAAGATCGAACAGGCAGAGAGGATGACGATAAAGAAGGCAGAAAAATTATTGCGAGCCTACTTTCCAAATTCTCCTATAAGGTTATCAGCAGCAGCGAGCAGGGAGACAGCGCGACGGTAAAGGTTCAGATCACAAACCGCGATCTTTCGGGTACTTTAAAACAGCTGATCGCAGCAGGTGTGAAAGAAAAAGTGGACGATAGCACGCTGGTTGACCTGATTAATAAAACGGATAAAACCAAACAGTTTGATGTGGACATAAAGCTGAAATATCAGGATGATCAATGGAAAATCGACATGACGCAGGATTTGTTAAACGCAATCGCGGGCGACTTTGTTCCCGGGCTTGATTTTCTGAACCATGATAAGGTAGGATGGAGGCTTGATTAGAAGCAAAAAAGCTGGAAGTATTTTCCTGGCTCCTTACCCGGGCTTCGAGCTTGAGGATGTGTAGGCGCTGAAGAATTATATTGATGGGCGGTGGACATGATTAAAGAACAGAACGACTATTTTTCGGAATATATTCCAATCAATGGCATGGAACAATACTTATTGCATTATCGTGCAAGCCCCGATTGTCCGGTTCTCCTGTTTTTGCATGGCGGTCCGGGCATGGCTGAATCTACCTTTGCCTACGTGTTTCAGGAGCAATTGTCAAGCCTGTTTACCGTTGTTCACTGGGATCAAAGGGGGGCAGGTAAAACACTGACAAAAGCCTCAAAAAAGAAGGAATATCCCTCGGTTGATGAGCTGCTCGGCGATTTGCTGAGGATCGTCCAATATTTGAAAAAAAGATATCACAAGGAGAAAATAGCAATTTTGGGTCATTCATGGGGAAGTATGCTGGGGTCATTGTTTGTTAAGAAGTATCCGGAAGAGGTATTGTGCTATATAGGGGTAGGGCAAATTATTGATATCGTGGAAAATGAGAAGGTCGGCTTTGATAAGCTGAGAGAGCGGATAGTGAAAGCAAACAATCAAAAGGACTTAGCCGCCTTAGAAAAGATAGGCGTTTATCCGGAAACAAATTATGAAAAACCGATGATCAAAAAGCTGCAAAAGGTTCGGATTCTGCAAGGAAAATATAAAATCGGGATGGATTTTATTCCTATATTAAAAGCTTTGTTCAAAAGCCCTGTTTTTAAAATATCCGATATTACAAGCCTGTTTAAGGGAATGAACAATAATAAAAGGCTTTGGGATTTTTTATTTTCACATAATTTATATGAAGAAAATCGAGCGTATGAAATCCCGGTCTTTTATGTGCTTGGCGACAGGGATTTTCAGGCGCCCAATACCATCGCAAGCTCCTATTTTGATACGATCAATGCACCCGTCAAAAAGTTGTTTTTAATTAAAGATGCAGGTCATTTTATTATGCTTGATCAACCAAAATTATTTTCCGAGGCCTTGGCAGAAATATGTGACACTGCCGGTGATAGAAAAATCGGGGAGCTTCCTGTATAATGGAAAAAAGTTGGAATGAATAGGGGAGAAAACCGATGAGAATTACAGCATTGATTGAAAACAGGGCGCAGGGAACTCTGCTTTCGGAGCACGGACTTGCCGTTCATATCGAATATAACGGAAAACAGTACCTTCTGGATACAGGCGCTTCGGAGCAGTTTCTGCAAAACGCGGAGCGGCTTGGGATCGACTTGGCTCAGGTAGACGCCGCGTTCCTGTCACACAATCACAACGACCATTCCGGCGGCTTTGCCGGCTTCTTCGCAAAAAACGGCAAAGCGAAGGTTTACCTGCAAAGCAAGGCAAAGGAGCGCTGCTGCACCGATACCGAATACGAGGGCGAATACATCGGGATACCCGAAGGGGTCTTGGATACCTTTTGCGACCGCTTCGTGTTTGTGGACGGGGATAAAAGGGTATTCGACGGCGTGTGGCTGGTCAGCCACAAAACCGAAGGCTTGGCGGAACGAGGGAAGCGGGCGCACCTGTTCCGTGAAACAGAGAAGGGTATTGTACCCGACGATTTTGCCCATGAGCAGAGCCTTGTATTTGAAGCGGAAACCGGTCTGGTCATTCTCAACAGCTGCTGCCATGCGGGAGTGGATACCGTAATCCGTGAGGTGAAGGACGCGTTTCCGGGCAGGGAGGTTCTTGCGGTCATTGGCGGCTTTCACCTGATGGGAATCGACGGACCGGATTCTATGGCGGATGAGCCGGAGGAGCTTCGGCTGCTTGCACAAAGGCTGATCAGCCTGGGTGTAAAAGAGCTTTATACCGGTCACTGTACCGGAGGTCCGGCCTATGAAGTTTTAAAGCGGGAGCTAGGGGAAAAACTGCATTATTTCAGCACCGGAACTACGGTGGAATGGTAGAAAACGGAGGGTGTTTTGCCCTCCGTTTTCTATACTATATATATAGTATATACAGAGAGTATTTTTTGAAGCTTAGGCACCGCGATTTTGTGCGAATATCCGGCGGCGGAAGGCAAAGAAAAATTTCGTATTATTTTGTAGCCGTAAGGGGAATTTTGCCCGATAACAAGGAGAAAAAAAGAATGCTATCATAAAAAGGGAACCGGAATTCTCACGTCAAAATAATTCCATTTTTATTATATTTTACCAAAATATGACATAGCAGTAAAATGCAGCAACAGAGCCGTTTTTTAGTGGTCGGGTCACAAAGTACAGACAAAAACACCGAAAAACCAACATTAAAAACAGCCTTGTAATATTTGTAACAAGATTGTAACCTTCGCTTTTCTTGCAATTTGCACAGTTTTCTCGAAAACCAACAGCATAAGAGAATGAATAAAATTGCTAAAACGGGCTTAATTAATGCAAAACTGGAAATTAATCTCAAAACTGTTTGTGCAATTTAAACAAAAGTATATCGCTCGATAATTTGACAACTATGCATAAAGTGAATATAATACCTGCATCGATGCATATCCTAATAACTGAAGGTCGTCAATGTGGGGGGAGAACCCCCAAATCCCACGTTCCGACATAAGGAAAAGGGTGATAAAGTGCAGTTTTTTATAGGAAATAAACCTTATTTGAACAGTCTGGTAAAAAGGGCATCCGCCCTTGCCGCCATGATTATCATTACGGTAAGTACTCTGGCCACCGTTGCGGCGGCAACCTGTAATGCGAACATCAATTATAACGGGCAAAAGAAGAGCATCCAGCTCTTCAGCAGGAACACCGAGGATATTCTGAAGGCGGCGGGCTTTAAAACCGGAGCGCAGGATTTGGTGATCCGCAGTGACACGCAGACGCCCGGCGGTGATGTAAATATTACGGTAAAAAGCGCATATCAGGTAAACGTTAAGGCAGACGGAAAAACGAATTCCGTTACCGTGCATTACGGCGACACCGTTGCTGACGCGTTGAAGGCGTCCGGTTTTACCCCATCGGCGTCCGACGCCGTTACCCCTGCGGTTGATACGAAGATTACCAATTCCTTGAATATCGACATCAGCCGTAAATTCAATGTTACAGTCGTCGCGGACGGTCAGACAAAAACAGCGGTCGTCGCGGAGGGCAGCGTCGAAAAAGCCCTTGGTCAGGCTGGTGTTTCGGTTGGCGGCGAGGATGTTGTAAGCGCGGATAAGACCGCCCCGGTCAGCGAAGGAATGAAGCTGATCGTAAACCGCGTAGCCTATCAGGAGGTTACGAAAACAGAGGACGTTGCCTACCAGAACAAGGACGTGTTGGACAACACCCTGAAAAAGGGAACGAAAAAGGTTCAAACGGCAGGGGCGAACGGGAGCAAATCCGTTGTGCTGCGTCAGAAGCTGATCGACGGAAAGGTTGCCGGAAGCGAGGTTGTAAAAACAACCGTTGTCAAACAGCCGGTCAATCAGGTAACTCTGGTTGGAACAAAAAAAATTGCAAGCTCCTTCGCCACGGTTAACAGTGACGGAACGCTTGTGG